>JBGQGR010000018.1:0-12865 GCA_041497495.1 Anaerolineae bacterium
GCGGCGTGATCGATCGCAATGTGCATCGCACCAAAAAGAGTTTATTCACGGAGCGATCCGGCGGCTCGCCGATTACCGTTTATGAAGCGTATAACCAAGATGACGAAGCCGAGTTCGTCGTGGGCACGATTCAAGATTTAATTCGATCGAGCGAGCATCATCTGGGCGACATGGCCGTGTTCTATCGCACCAACGCGCAGTCGCGCGCGATCGAAGATGCGTTCATTCGATCGGGCATTCCCTATCGACTGATCGGCGGCACGCGCTTCTACTCGCGGCGTGAAGTCAAAGATGTGCTGGCTTACTTGCGACTCATCCACAATCCGCACGATGTGGTGAGTTTGCTGCGCGTGATCAATGTCCCGCCGCGCGGCATCGGCGCGAAGACGCTGAGCGTGTTGGATGAAGTTTCTCGGCGCGGCGATCAATCGGCTTATCAGTTGATTCACGATCTCAAATCAGCGGGCGCGAATAGCCCGCTCGACTCCAGCCTGACGCCGAAAGCCAAACAGGCGCTGGTCGATTTCGCCGCGATGATCGATCGGTGGATCGATTCGCCCGCGCGCGGCAGCAATGTTGCAGAGTTGATCGATCTTGTGCTGAAAGAGTCCGCTTTTCAACGCTACATCGACGACGGCACGGAAGAAGGCAAAGATCGCTACGACAATATCAAAGAACTGCGCAACGTCGCGTCGGATTACACGCGTGCCGTCGGCGAAGATCCGCTCGCGGAATTTTTGGAAGATGTGGCGCTTGTGGCTGATGTCGATGCGTTGAAAGATCAAACCGATGCGCCGACGTTGATGACGCTGCATTCGGCCAAAGGGTTGGAATTTCCGATCGTGTTTATCACCGGACTGGAAGAAGGTCTGCTGCCGCATGCGCGATCGATGGAAGACCCAGATCAATTGGAAGAAGAGCGCCGCTTGTGCTACGTCGGCATCACGCGCGCGAAGGAACGCGTGTTGTTGACGTATGCGTTCCGCCGCACGATGTGGGGCAGCGATGATGTCAGCACGCCCTCGCGTTTCCTCAACGACATTCCGAAAAAGTTGCTCAGCGGATCGATGTCCTTCGCCGGATCGAAACCCAAAGAGGCGGCGATGATTCGGGCATCGACGTGGGAGTCGGCTTCAGCTAAAACCCGATCGGCTGAACCGGCCCGAGCGATGTTATTCCGATCCGGCCAGCGCGTGAAGCATGCGAAGTTTGGTGACGGCATCGTGATCGAAAGCAAGATCGATCGCAATGATGAAGAAGTCACCGTCGCGTTTGAGAAGGCGGGCATCAAGCGCTTGCTGGCAAGTTTTGCGAATCTTACCAAACTGCCAGGTTGAGGATATGCGGCGCGCTTTTCGCAGTCCCTCGCAGCGAAGCGAAGACGAGCAAAGTGCTTCGCACATTTCACTATGTCCAAACAACTTCTTATCGATGGTCACAATCTTATCGGACAAATGCCCGGTCAGTCACTCGGTGATCTTGACGACGAGGCAGAACTGATCAGGCGGCTGCGTAAGTATGCGGCGCGGCATGGCGCGAAGATTACCGTTGTGTTTGACAGGGGCATGCCCGGCGGTCGCTCGAAAGACTTATCAGGCGGCGGCGTCACCGCGATCTTTGCCGCGGACAGACATACGAACGCCGACAAGGTCTTGATCGAACGCATCAATAACTTTCCGCGGCCCGCCGAGTGGGTTGTCGTCTCGTCCGATAATCAAGTGCGGGCCGTCGCAGTAAAGCGCAAAACGATGCTTAAATCGGCGCAGGAGTTCGCCGCGATCATGACTGCGCCGCCGAAGGGCGACGATCGATCGGTGGTGGAAGAAAAGTTAAGCACCGAAGAAGTTGATGAGTGGTTGAAGTTGTTCAAAAAGAATTGAACTCACCGCAGAGGGCGCGGAGATCGCACAGAGCCAAAAAAGGAATTCCGCGTACTCGGCGCGCTCTGCGGTAATAAAAAAACCTTGCGAAGCAGAGATGGCCTTCGCAAGGTTTTCGCTTAGTGGGCCCGGCTGGTCTCGAACCAGCGACCAATCGGTTATGAGCCGACTGCTCTAACCACTGAGCTACGGGCCCGCGCAAAATATTATAACATGCTTCTTTTCCCTCTCACGACGACGAATCTATCAAGTTATCTGTAATTGCATCAAGTGAAGTCGTCGGGGGAGGGTCAGGGTGGGGTTAAAGGCGCTGCACATGCGTGTCTTTGAACTCCGTTGGATACTTCAAGCCGAACCCCAGCAATCGATCGCCGCCGATGTGCGCTAGCCAGATCAAACCGATCGGGATAACCCCAGCACTAGAAGCAGTCAGGCCGTAAACGATCAGCGCCATCGGCCACACATCGATGTGGACGACATTGTAGATTGCCGATCCGATTTTCACACCCGCCACATAACCGAGCATCGATAGATCGGGCGCGAGGATCAGCAGCGCGAACAGCCAACCGCTGGCTTGCAGCTGACTATAGGCGATTACACTTCCGATCAACACTGCCGCGCCTTCGAGTCTCAGCAATATCGACGGCGATTGCAAAATGCGCATGACGGTTCTCCTCGTTCAATCAGGCTGCCGTAATCAATTTGCACAGACTTCCGAAGTCTCAAGACTTCGGAATCCTGATCGTGGTCAGTAATTCCAAACCGTCAGTTCGAGGCTGCCGCTGCGATTGTCCGCGCGGCTGTTGATGCTGCGGGCGGTGGCAAACGATTGCAGATGGATTCTGATCCGGCGCGATCGGAAAGCCGATCGATACAGCTGGCGAACTTCGGGCGTGTCCGCGTTGTTGATGAGCACGTAGCAGCCCCGATCGATCACACGGGCGACCCAGTCCGCTAGCCGTTCTTGTTCATCCCAGCCAAACCCATTGGAGGTGTATGACACGAAGTTGGAGGTGGCGCTGACCGGATGATACGGCGGATCGATGTAGATGAAGTCGCTGGTGCGCGCCAAGCGCAGCGGCTGCGCGAAGTCGGCACACATCAGATCGACGCGCTGAAGTGCGCGATGGGCGGCGTGCAAGGCCGATCGATCGAGCACGTTGGGATTCTGGTGCTTACCGAATGGAACATTGAAGTTCCCTTTCTTGTTGACGCGATACAGCCCGTTGTAGCCGGTCTTGTTCAAATAGATCGTGCGCGCGGCGCGAACCGCCACGGGCAGCTGCGCATAATCGGGCTCACGATCGATCGCGCGGGTGAAGTAATAGTAATCGGGATCATCGACATGCGCTTGATGACGCGACAGTTCATCGATCAACTCATCGATATGATCGCGCGCGGCTTGATAGACATTCATCAGTTCGGGATTGAGATCGTTGAGGATGGCCGGCGTTTTGCGCAAGCGCGGATTCGCGCCGATCAAGCCGAGGTTGTACAATCGAAAAAAGACCGCGCCCGCGCCGGCAAACGGCTCGATGTAGCGATTGAATCTGGCGGGGAACAACGGCTGCAGCCGATCGAGCAGTTGGCCTTTGCCGCCCGCCCACTTCACGATGGGACGCGCCTCTGACATGAGTGATTCCTGAGGAAGATGAGCGCATTATAGCATGCGATGGTGACTTGCAGTGCATTGTGGCTGAACGGAGTTTGCGTTGGCATTTGACCCCCTCCCAATCCTGCACACAGCAGGCAGGATCTTCGACCTCCCCCGTCGAACAAAGAACAAAAGCGTTCGACGGGGGAGACTGAGAGGGGGCTTCCGTCATTCCAGCTTCGATATGATC
Source organism: Anaerolineae bacterium (assembly GCA_041497495.1). GTDB lineage: Bacteria > Chloroflexota > Anaerolineae > Fen-1058 > Fen-1058 > JBGQGR01. The sequence continues at coordinate 3,725 of JBGQGR010000018.1, forward strand.
GACACCCTCAATAAGCAAATCCCGCCTCGGCCGCGCGCGTACCAAAATAACCGACGCCGATCAGCAGCCGCGTAATCGGCGGCCGATCGGGGCGCGTCGAGTTCAACGTGGACAGGGCTTAAAACATCTCGCGCAGGAACGGGACTCGCTTCAACACCAGAGCAGCGAGGCCCCAGGCCAGCCCGATCGTCAGCAGAATGATGATCGCTGCCTTGAGCAACACCGGCCAGTCCAACGAAACGATCAGGTAAGCGAGCGGGAAAAGGATGAGGGGGTGAAAATAGTAGATTCCGTAAGAGTTCGCGGCCAGGCTGCTCCACACCCGCCCGGCGCTGTTCGCTTTCTGCTGAAAAAGCGCCGCCCCGGCGAGTACGGCGGTGAAACTGAAGGCGTTAAACAAAAGCGCCATCCCGATCTTGATCAGGATGGTGGAGTCAGGCGTGTTGGCCACATTCCAGCGATAGGCGAGATAGGCCAGCCCGGACAGCACAGCCGCCCAGCCCCACGGGCCGATTTCAGGTTTGTACCCGCCGGGAGTGAACCAGCCGCGCCGATAAGCATAGATACCCAGGACAAAAAAGCCGATATACAGCGGCACACGCACCGGTTGATACACCAGCACATAATTGTGCCACCAGTCATCGGGCCCGAAGGACAGGCTGATGATGAAAAAGCCCGCGGCCATCAGCCCGCCGAAGGCCGCCCAGACTTTGCCGGTGGACTGGATTATTTGCGGCTGGCCGCGCAGCCGATCGCCCCATTCATAGACCCAGGCGAGCAACACGAACAGCAGCAGGAGCACGCCCAGAAACCAGTAGACGGATTGCTGGTATAGCTTGCCCATGAAGTCGGTGCGCCAGAATTCCAGGAAGCCCATCGGGACACCGCGCGAGAAGTAAATCATGTACGTGATCAGCGGCGCCAGGCACACCGCGCCAAAAATCCACGGCAGCGCGACGCGCACCAGTTTATCCTTCAGGAATTGCCGGCTGCCCTTCTTCTGCAAAGACGACAGCGCAAAATAACCGGCGATGAAAAACAGTCCCGGCATGATCGGGACGTCGAGCAGCAGAACGAGCCAGGTAAAGAACTCGCTGTGTTTTGGATCCAGCACGTACCACCACGTCGGAGCGTAGGCCATGTACGTCATCGAGCCGTGCAGGACGATGACTAACAGCACCACCCAGGCGCGCAAGTTATCCAGAAAATACAGTCGAGGGGTTGGCATCGTGGCTCCGTAGCAAGGCAGTAGGTATCGTCTATCCATTTTATGATCGACCGCTCCAATCCGCAAATCCATGCTCGACCTCGCGGTCATTCCCGCACGCTTTAAGCGGGAATCCAGAAAGCATTATTTTAATAAGTGCGAAGATGAAGCAATACTTCGTTTACATCCTTGCCACTCAGTGTAATGGCACGCTTTACATCGGAACGACGAATAATCTTGTGCGCCGAACTTGGAAGCACAAAAATAATCTAATCGAAGGCTTCACCAAGAAATACAATGTTCATCAATTGGTCTGATATAAAACAGCCGACACGCCGCTGGCCGCTATCTATGAACTGTTCGGTCAGAAAGTGCGTGATGTCTTCAAGGCGATGGGGTGGATATTGTGATTTACGATCCCTTCAGCAGCCTTTTGACTATACGCTATTTGTACGACAAGGCGCAATTGCTTCCTCCGCGAATGATATTTGTCACTATGCCACAGCGACATTCGGCCTGAAAATGGCCGGGCGTTCGATCGAGATATTGACAGGCAAACCGGGATGAGATATACTTACCCCTATAAACCGACCAATGGTCGGTTTATGCGAGAATAAAAACTATGGCCCGGATCGTCAAAGAAAAAGAGCACACCGTCAAGCGCAACGAAATTTTGGATGTGGCCCAGCGCTTGGTGTATACCAAAGGTTACGCGCAGATGTCGATCCAGGATATTCTGGATGACCTGAAGATTTCCAAAGGCGCGTTTTATCACTACTACACTTCCAAACAAGCCCTGCTGGAAGCCGTGATCGATCGGATGCTGCAACAGGCAGAAGATATTGTTCTGCCCATTGTCGATGATCCGCATTTGACCGCACTCGAAAAAATCCAGCGCTACTTTGATACGGTGGCCCGTTGGAAGACGGATCGGATCGATCTGATGCTGGCGTTGCTGCGCATTTGGTACACCGACGACAACATTTTAGTCCGGCAGAAAGTGACGGCGCAGGGACTCGACGTGATCATGCCGCCGCTGACCAAAATCATTCGCCAGGGCATTGCGGAAGGCACCTTGGCGACCGCTTATCCCGATCGCGTGTGTGAAGTGATTTTCTCGATGATGCTGGCGATGTCGGACAAGATGGCAGAAATTTTACTGGCACCGCCGACGCAGCAGAGTATTTTGCCTCAACTTGAAAGCACGCTTGAAGTTTACACCGATGCGATTGAGCATGTGCTGGGCGTATCGAGCGGCTCGCTGTGTCTTATCGATCGAATGGCGCTGAAGAAGTGGATCGTTATACCGGCCACGAAAAGCGAGTCGACGAAATCAACCGCGTCGCCCGCGCGCAAGTTAAAAAGCCGCGTTGAAATAAAAGAGGTGAACGTATGAGTCAAATGATCAAACTCGCCTGGCGCAACATGTGGCGCAACTGGCGGCGCACCATCATCGCCTTGATCGCGATGGTGTTGGGCGTCATCCTGCTGTTGTTCTTCGATGGCTTCATCAAAGGTTCCGATCAGGCGATCTTTGGCAATGCCGTTCGATTATATGGCGGCAACATTCAAGTGCACGCGATCGGATATCGTGCCAAAGCCGATCGGCTGCCGCTGATCCCGTTGGTTAATCCGGATGCGATCATCCAAACCGTGCGCGCGCAGCCGCAAGTGCTTGCAGTCGGCAAACGGATCAATACTTCGGGGCTTATCACCAACCGAGGCAATTCCGCGCCCGTTGAGATCACGGCAGTCGAACCGGAAGTGGAAGCACCATTTAGTTTGCAAGCCGAAAGTATTTCGCAAGGGCGATACCTCTCGTCGGCGGACGGCGACTCGATGGTGATTGGCCAAGGCTTAGCCGATCTATTGCAAGTTTCAGTCGGCGACAATGTCACGTTGCTGGGCCGCACCCAGAGTGAAGTGATGCGCCAGCATGTCATGACCGTCGTCGGTATTTACGATCTGCACATGCCCGAGGCCGAAAAAGGCACGGTCTTTATTCCACTGGCGGACGCACAGACGCTGTACAGCCTGCGCGATCAAGTCACCGTAGCGACGATTTATTTGAAAGGGGTCGGGTCGGAAGATCAAGTCGTGAGTACGCTCCAGGCCGCCTTGCCCAACGCCGAAGTCGATTCATGGCAAAACTTGCTGCCGGAACTGCGCCAGGCGCTCGATGCCAAATTCGCCTTCGCCAGTTTCTTCGGGATCGTCGTGATCTTCATCGCCAGCATCGGCATTTTGAATTTGATGCTGATGGCGGTCTTCGAGCGCACGCGCGAGATGGGCGTGCTGTCCGCGCTCGGTATGAAAGGCCGGCAGGTGATGACTTTATTCTTGCTCGAAGGATCGATGATCGGTGTGGTGGGCGCGGTGATAGGTTGCGTCTTAGGCTTTCTCCTCATGTCGCTGGTCGGCAACACCGGCGTCGATCTGTCCAAGATGACCTCGGGCCTGGGCGAAATCTCGGCGTTGATGGGTAGCCGCTTATATCCCGTCACCACGCTGGTCGATCTGCTGAGTCGCGGAGTGTTAGTTGTGATCATCGCGGCGATCGCTTCGTTGTATCCCGCGTGGCAGGCCTCGCGCAGAGAACCGGCGGAGGCGTTGCATCATGTTTAATCAAGTTAACGCGTCATTGCGAGGAGCGCCGACACTTGCACCGCACTGCATGCGTTGCAGTGCAGGTGAGGCACGACGAAGCAATCTCCTGATTGATGCTGAGATTGCCACGCCGCCTGCGGCGGCTCGCAATGACGTTAGGCAAGGAGAATTATCATGCCATTAAGTAAATTATGGCTGATCGCTTTTCGCGATTTGGGCCGCAACCGCCGCCGAACGATCTTCACGCTGTTAGCGGTTGCGTTTGGCCTGGCGCTGCTGATTCTGATGAATGGCCTGATCTCAGGGATGGTGGCTGATTCGCTGCAGAACAGCATTCGATTGAGAACCGGGCATCTGCAGATACGCGCCCCATCGTATGACGACGCTAAACTGAGTTTGCAATCCAAAGATTTGTTGCAGAACCCCGATCAGTTGACCGCGCAAGCCAGTGCGTTGAGCGAAGTGAAAGCGGCCGCGCCAGTGATTTGGGCCGGCGGCATCCTGAATACGATCGAGGATTCGGCCGGTGTACAGGTCTTTGGCATCGATACGACCTCGCCGATTTATGAACCGATCCAGTCGTCGATGATGGCCGGAAATTTTCTGACCGCGGACGATCGAGATGGGATCCTGCTCGGGCAGCGGTTGGCCGATAGTTTAGGCGTCAGCGTCGGGCAGAAAATCAATCTGGCGATCGTCAATTCGGACGGTCGGCCTGATCAACAAGCCTTCACCATTCGAGGGCTGTTCTCGACCGGCATTCCCAGCTACGATCAGAGTGCGGCTTTTTTGCCGCTATCCAAAGCGCAGGCGTTTACAGGCACGAGTGGCAAGGCGAGCGCGATCTTTATCATGCTCAAGGATCAGGCGGACACCGATAAAGTTGCCGCCGCTTTAGGCGGCCCCGAGGTCAGTGTTGTAACGTGGTCGGACTTGAATAAAGTGTTTGTCCAAACGATGCAGCTGGCCTTGAGTTTTTACGTGCTGTTGGATGGGATCGTGATTTTGATCGTAGCGGTGATCATCGCCAACACACTGTTGATGGCTGTCTTTGAACGTACGCGCGAAATGGGTATTCTGGCCGCCCTCGGCATGAAGCGGCGCCAAATCATGCAGATGTTCTTGTTGGAGGCCGCGAGTTTAGGTTTGGCCGGCGTCATCATCGGTGTGATATTGGGTTCGGCCGGTGTCGCTTATATGTCGGTGAACGGCATCCCGCTCACGCCGGATGTGGCGGCGGTGGCGGGCAATAGCTTTGCGTTGGGCACGACGATGTATGCGCGCTTCGATGTTGGCGGTTTTGCAGCTTTATCTCTAGCGACGCTGATCATCGTTTTGTTAGCGGCACTTTATCCCGCGCGCTATGCGGCCCGTTTGGAGCCGGTCGAAGCGCTGCGAGGCAATTGAAAAAGGCAAGCATCCTGAGCGGAGCATCGAATTCTTTGAATTCGATGCGCAGTCGAAGGACGCGATTCAAAATCAATATCGTCTTACCCAATCCGCGTCCTTCGACTGCGTGCTGAATCGCAAGATTCAGCACTCCGCTCAGGATGCTGAGATAACTTGACAAGGAAAAATACTCATGGATGCCATTCAATTAGAAAACGTCAGTAAAGTTTATCATGTCGGCAAAGTGGAAACTCACGCACTTGAAGATGTGAGTCTGAAAATTGCCGAAGGCGAGTTCACCGCGTTGGTCGGTCCGTCGGGTTCGGGCAAAACCACCTTGCTGCAATTGATCGGTTGTCTCGACAAACCCGATCGAGGTTCGGTGAAAATCAAAGGGCAGGACGTGACGCGCTTCAACGCCAATCAACGCGCCGATCTGCGCCGCGAGAGCATCGGCTTCATCTTTCAGTTCTTCGCGCTCGTGCCGGTGCTGACGGCTTACGAAAATGTCGAACTGCCGCTGTTGTTGAGCAACGTCAAATCCAAAGAGCGGCATGATCGCGTACTGGAATTATTGGCGGCCGTCGGCTTATCCGATCGAGCGAAACACCGACCCGATCAGATGAGTGGCGGCGAGCAGCAGCGCGTAGCCATCGCGCGTGCGTTAGCGCCTCGACCGTTGATGGTGCTGGCCGATGAGCCAACTGCCAATCTCGATACCGAGAATGGCAAACAAGCGATGGAGATCATGCGCAGTCTCAATGAGAAGACTGGCACCGCATTTGTCTTCGCCACGCACGATCCGCGCGTCGTCGCCTTTGCGAAGCGAGTGGTCAAGCTGCGTGATGGCCGCATCGATAGCAACGGAACGAATGGGTAGGACTAGAAGGTATCTTGTCCTACAGAGGACGAGATATCATCTCATCCTACGAGTTGATCAAGACACGAAGCAACATCGATCCCAGATGACTTCGTGTCTTTTACTGTGAGGACTTTCGCTTCAATATTTCACACCACTCGGAGAGGAAGGCGACATTATCGGCAAACGGGGGGCCGCATGTTTACACACAACAAAGTTACCTCAACATTAAGCCAAACCGATCGGGACCAGCAGCTGGTCGTTATGCATGACGTCGTCAAGACATTCGAGACAGCGGCCGGACCTTTTACCGCGTTGAAGAATGTCGATCTGCGCGTCAATCGGGGTGAGTTTGTCGCCATCATCGGCAAATCGGGCAGCGGCAAATCGACTTTGCTTAACATGCTGACCGGCATCGATCGGCCGACGTCGGGTGAAGTGGTTGTGGGCGACACAGCGGTACACACTTTGAGCGAAGGCCAAAAAGCCAAATGGCGCGGCCGCAACCTCGGCATCGTATTCCAGTTCTTTCAACTTCTGCCGACGCTATCCGTGATCGAGAATGTGATACTGCCGATGGATTTATGCGGTTTGTATTCAGTGCGCGAGCGCAAAAAACGCGCGCTCGGTTTGCTCGATCTCGTGGAGATGGGCGATCAGGCGGATAAGCTGCCGACCGCGATCTCGGGTGGACAGCAGCAGCGCGCAGCGATTGCGCGCGCATTGGCCAACGATCCGCCGATCGTCGTTGCCGATGAGCCGACGGGCAACCTCGATTCGAAAACGGCGCAGTCAGTTTTTGATCTGTTCGAAGTGCTGGTGGCTGGCGGCAAAACGATCGTGATGGTGACGCACGATGTCGATCTGGCCAAGCGCGTCGATCGAGCGGTGATGGTATCCGACGGTCGCGTGATCGATGAGTATTTGGCGCGCACGTTCCAGACCCTGACCGAAAATCAATTGGTTGAAGCGACCCGCCGCGCTCAACCGGAGCGGCACGCACCCGGCGCGATCATCTTGAAAGAAGGTCAGCCCGCTGATCGGTTTTACATCGTCACGCGCGGACAGGCTGAAGTGGTCCTGCGTGATCCAGATGGATCAGACGTTGTCGTGGCGCACATGAATCCCGGCCAATACTTTGGCGAGATCGAACTGCGGCAGGGCGGCGCCAACATTGACAGTATTCGCGCGGCGGCCCATGCTGGGCTGGACGTCGTCGCGCTCGATCGGGCGATGTTTAATCGGTTGATCGCCGAATCACCCGCGACGCGCGAACCGATCGATCATACCGTAGCCGATCGGATCGACGAACATACGGCGGCGAAAAAGCAGTGAGGCAGCATGAGGATCGGCTTCCGCAAAATTCTGCGTGACGTGTGGCGCAGCAAAGGGCGCACGTTTCTCGCGGTGTTGAGTATCTTCATCGGCGTGTTTGCGATTGGCGTCGTGAGCGGCATGAACGATCTCTTGCTGGCGCGGATGATCGACAGTTATCGCGCCACCCATCCGGCCCATGTCCGCATTACGCTGTCGGGCAGTGTCAGCAACGATGATGTGGCGCGCTTGGCCCGCCTGCCGGGCGTGGCCGAGATTCAGGGTCTGCGCACATTGGGCGCGCGTTGGCAGCTGAATCCCGAGACCGCGCCGCGCAACGTATCGATCGTCGTGCGCGATAGTTACACGCAACAGAAACTCAACACGCTCAAATTGCTCAGCGGCGACTGGCCGGGCAAAGACAGTATCGCGGTGGAACACGCCAGTGCCGAGGTGCTGCACGCCGCAGTGGGGGGATCGATCACTTTGCTGATCGACAAGCGCGAACGCGAATTTAAAGTCAGCGGGTTGATTGAAGATTTAGCGGCAAACCCGATCGGATTTGGCGGCGACCCGCAGATCTATATCAGTCCCCAGCTGGCCGAAGATGTTTTCAATGCGCGCGGTTACAATCGACTCAGGCTGCAAATTCCCGTGTATTCAGAAGCAGCCGCTCAAGACACGCTGATCGTCTTGAAGGCGCAGTTAGAGAAAATGGGCGCGCCCGTATTCTCTTTTTCCCTGCAAGCGCCGGATGAACATCCCATGCAGGACACGGTCAATGGCGTGACGTTGATCATCGGCGTGATGGCGGTGCTCGCGTTGGCGTTGGGCTTGTTCTTGATCATCAATACCGTCAATGCCGTCGTGGCGCAGCAAGTGCCGCAGATTGGCGTGATGAAAGCCATCGGCGGCAGCACCCGCCAAATGCTGAGCCTGTATCTCAGCGGCGTATTGATTTACGGTTTGCTCGCGCTGCTGTTGGCCGTGCCGTTGGGCATCTTAGCAGCCAGCGGTATCTCCACCATGTTGCTGCAATTAATGCTGGTCCCGCCTGCGCCCGGCCTGCAAATCTCGACCCCGGCGATCATTCAGCAGGTGTTGATCGGTTTAGGCGCGCCGCTGCTGGCTGCACTCTGGCCGATCTATACCGGAGTGTGCGTGACGGTGCGCGAGGCGATCAGCAGCTATGGTATTGATACAGGCTTTGGCCGAGGCTGGCTCGATCGGTTGCTCAGCCGATTGCGCTTTCTGCCCCGCACGGTCAGCCTGACCATCCGCAATACGTTCCGCCGTAAAGGCCGCGTGGCGCTGACGCAGATCACCTTGATCATGGCCGGCGTCGTGTTCAGCATGGTGCTGAGTTCAGCCGCCTCGTTTACGTATACGATCAATACTGTGACGGATTCAACCGGCTTGAAAGTTTTGATCGTTTTCCAGCGGCCGGTTCGCATTGACGAGGTCACGTCCATCGTTCAAGCGCAGCCGAACGTCGGCCGGTTCGAAGTGCAGCTGGTTCAAGCGAGCACGGCTTTCAAGAGCCAGACAGCTGATCAAGGTGAAGATATTTTTATCAGCGCCGTTCAGCCGGCCGAGACACTCATGCATCTGCCGTTGATTAGCGGGCGTTGGCTCTTGCCCGATGATGGACATGCGGTCGTCTTGAATCGCAATGCAGCCGATCAGCTGGGCGCGACTGTCGGCGACAAACTCTGGTTCAGCCTGCAAAGCGGCGAGTCCAAAACGGAGTGGACGGTCGTCGGCA
>JBGQGR010000019.1:0-12838 GCA_041497495.1 Anaerolineae bacterium
ATACTCCGGCGAATCCGCCAAGCCACAAGCGCAGGCCCGATCCTTCCGGATTAACGCCGATCACAAAAGTCAATGCCAGCAAAAGCAAGCCGCCCAATAACCACGTATAGCGATAGCGCCGCAGCCACTTGAGATTTGCCGGTGACCACGTGATCGCAATCAGCGCGATCGATCCGACGATCAGCCAAACCGCTTGGCGCATGAGGTAACTGGGCGCCAGCCGCGCCACTTCGATCAAGCCCCAGCCGGTAAGCAGCGCCGAGATTGGCAGCAGGAACGGATCGCGTCCGCGCACGCGTCGATTGAAATGAAGGTGGATGCCTGCGAAGGTAATGAGCCAAACGAGAAATGCAATTACCAATGACCCATTAACACTGAACACGGACAAAGGCGCTTGGTTATTGATTAGCGTCAGCAGCACAAAGCCGGTCAGCGTGAATGCGCCTGCCAGAATCAACAGCACGCGTTCGCGCATGATGTTTAGCGGTAAACGCGACCACAGATAAGGCGTCTCAACCGGCTGAGTGTTATCTAACTTCTGATTTTCAAATTCTGATGGTTGATACGGAATAGTGGAGTGCAAGATCACCTTGTCGCCTTGTCAATGTGTCAGCTTGTCACTGAATTGCCTTGTCGCTTTTTCGAACGCGCGAGTTTTTATTTACCGGTTTACTCTTCGCCGCAGCGATCGGCATATACTTGCCGATGATCGGCGCGAGATCGCGTTTGGTCTTGAGGGGCACAAATTGCGGCTGAGTGATGATCGCGTTTACCAAGGCTGTTGGACATTCGCACGTCCGCCGATTGGGGATCGTCGGCGCTAGATATGCAATCGCCTGCTTGCTGACCTCAACATTGGCTAACAGCCGCTCGACGATCATCTGCACGTTGACGGCTTCTTCGCCAGAGTGCCAGACATCGTAATCGGTGACGTGCGCCATGCACGCGTAGCAAATCTCTGCTTCACGCGCGAGGTTGGCTTCCGGGATCGCCGTCATGCCAATGATGTCCATGCCCCATTGTCGGAACAACGTGCTTTCGGCTTTGGTGCTGAAGCGCGGACCCTCGACCGTAACAAACCAGCCGCCCATATGCACGGTTGCCCCAGTGCTTTTAACAGCCTCATATAATAACCCGCTCAGTTCGGGGCAAAATGGATCGGCCAGGCCGACATGCGCGACTAAACCCTGACCGAAAAAAGTGAGCGGCCGGCCGCGCGTTCGATCGAAAAGCTGTGAGGGAATGACGATGTGGCGCGGCTCATATTCTTCACGCAGGCTGCCGCATGCGCTAACCGAAACAATCCGTTCGACGCCCATCGATTTCAGCGCCCAGATATTCGCGCGTGAATTCACTTCTGTCGGCGTGAGGCGATGCCCGCGTCCGTGCCTTGGCAAAAACGCGACGCGCTTGCCGGACAAACTTCCGACCACAATCGCGTCGCTGGGATCGCCAAAGGGTGTTTTGATTTTATACTCTTTTACTTTGATCAGCGCTTCCATGTCGTATAAACCGCTGCCGCCGATAATCGCCAGTTTGACTTTTTCTAATTTGGGCATGAGTTCCCTCCTTCATCCGATGCGTGAAAGTCATTGTATACTGTAGCAAATGATTGGTCAATCAAAGCCTAGTGCGTGATGCGTAATGCGTGACGAATTTTTTCTTGAGACAATTTATTCTGACGAGTATCTCGTAGCTGTGAACAAACCGGCACACTTGCCCACGCTGATCGATGGTTACAACAAAGATGCGCCGTATCTTGTTGGATGGTTGCAGCGCGATTGGGGTCGAGTGTGGATCGTGCATCGGCTCGATAAAGATACCAGCGGGGTTGTACTGTTTGCCCGATCGGTTGATGTGCACCGAGCACTCAATATCGCTTTTGAGACTCGCCGTGTCTCAAAGGTTTACCACGCGATTGTGATCGGTGTGCCTGAATGGAATGAATTGGGGATCGAACTGCCATTGAAGGCCGACGGCGATCGACGACATCGCACGGTGATCGATCGCGTTGAAGGCAAGTTGGCTTTAACTCGCTGCCGCGTTTTGGAAAAGTTTACGCATCACGCGCTGATTGAAGCCAAACCCGAAACCGGCCGCACACATCAAATTCGCGCGCATCTAGCCTCGATCGGCTTTCCGATCGCGGGCGATGAACTTTATGGCGGGGCGCGGGTGATCGTGGGGGCGGTGATCGATCGATCGGCTTTGCATGCGCGATCGATCATGATCGAACATCCCATCACGAAACTATCGCTCCAGATCGATGCATCATATCCGATCGATTTTGAATCGGCGTTGAATTTGCTGCGGAAATGATACCCTCCCCTGAAATTCGGGGGAGGGTAGGGTGGGGGTTACGATCGAAAATGCCGCCCCACTTCCGACGCGTAATGTTTGCCAACGACTTCGGCATTGCGTTCAAGCCACTCGCTCAGGCGCGTGCGGCCTGTCGGTGGTTGATCCGATACCAATTTATTCGCCAACAGCCCATCGACTTCTTCTTGCGTCAGGATCACATCGCGCACAAACAGGCTGATAAATTGCGACGTGAACAGCGCCAATTTCGGCGGCATATGCAGCAGCCACACGCGTCGATGAACTTTCTCGGCGATCAATTTCACCAGCGCATTAAAGCTGTAAATCTCCGGCCCGACGGCATCGATGATTTGATCGTTCATCGATCGACCTGCCTCGACCGCGAGATCGGCAATGTCTTCCACATAGATCGGCTGTACTTGATATTTGCCGTTGCCTGGCACACCGAAGATCGGAAAGCGACGCACCAGCCACGCGATGTTGTTGATCAACACATCCTCAAGCCCGAAGACGACCGTCGGCCGCAAGATCGCATACGATAAGCCGGATTGCTTCAACGATTCTTCGAGTTGTCCCTTGCCTTTGTAATAGGGCAGTGTCGATTGTGGATCAGGCTTGACGATGCTGGTGTGAATAAACCGTTTCACACCTGCTTCTTTCGCCGCGCGAAAAAGTGTTTTGGAATTCTCCACGCCTTGATCGAAACGGACTTTGCCGTAATTGAAGCGCACCCAGTAAGTGTTGTATAAAGTTGTCGCGCCTTGGAGTGATGCGACGAGATCGGTGTATCGATCGAAGTTAAACGGCAGCGCTTCGACCTCCGATCCAAATTCGTTTTCTCGATTCGGATGATTGGTCAGTGTCTTGACCTGTTTGCCTGCGGCTAACAATCGGCGTGTGATGTATTTGCCCATGTAACCGTATGCGCCCGTCACAATATTCAGTTCCGCTGATTCAGCCATGAATTTCTCCGATCAGTCTCGATCCATTTGTCTCGATTAAGTTTTGCATATATGCCCATTCCGGCTGATAAATGTGCGCGGACTTGACATGAATGATCAGTTTCCCGATCGGCCTGTGCAGCTGATCAGCCACCATCGATTGCAAACTCGCCAGTTCGATCAAGTTACCGTAGGCCTTCTTGCCAAAGTCGAGGCTGTGGGCATATACGATCAATTCCACCGCGTCCGATGGTATCCAAAAATCCAATAGGCTGATACACGGGATGTAATTTGTATCGGTCAATGGCATGAACGTGGTGATCGATGCCGATTTGTTTTCCGGATCGGTCCGCAATCGATCGATCACCCATCGAATTTGATCGCGGCTTCGATCGGCATAGTTGAATAATCGAATGGCGTAACTCGGCGCATTGCCTAACTCAGCCACTTTTTTTTGCACGAAGAAGTTGTCGGGCATCCATTGCAGCCAACTCGGATCGCCGTGCTCGTGAATGAATTCGTCATTCGGATCAGGCGACTCGATCGACAGGCTGAGATTCGCAATCTCTTTGATCGGTGCGCCGTCGTACCGGCTGAGGTGGCCGTCGTCCATGATTTTCTTGGAGACTGCCAGCCAACATTCACCAAGCGTTTGCGATTCAACGAGGTTCATCATTCATTTGAACCAATGTCACACCTGCGCCCTTCGGTGGTAAAACCCCTCAGGGTGTACCAAAAGCAGGTGACCAGATGTTTCAATACTGGATTCCCGCATTCGCGGGAAGGACGAGCTATAGAGTAGGAGATGTGTTCACAAATAGCGCTTTGCCAAAGCGCCGACATTACTGTGCATCAACATTTGGCGCTGGCTTTCATCCAATTGTTTCAACAAAGACGGATCGTCCATGGCCGGAATGCAAATGACTTCGCCCAACTCCAAGCCCTTCAAGGAAGCATCGACCAAATCTTCCACCTTCATGATCGAATCGACCGGCATGCGCGATGGATCGAGTCCTTGAACTGTATGGAATTCCGTTCGAACGACGCCCGGACACAGTGCCTGAACTTTCACGCCGGTATCTTTCAACTCGTCGTTGAGTATTTGCGTGAAGGCATTGATATAGGCCTTAGTCGCGGCATACGTCGCGCGTTTCGGCAGCGGAGGTGATGCCATTGGTCCGCTAAACGCCAAACGCGATGAAACGTTGATGATCGATCCATGCCCGCGCGCGATCATCCCCGGCAGCGCGGCACGCGTCAGGCGCGTGACGGCGAGGACCTGCACGCTGATCAACTCCTCCGCTCGATTCGGATCGAGCGAAACGAATGGCATATATCCACCGAAACCCGCAGCGTTGATCAGCATTTCCAAGTTTGAATCTTCGGTGATTCGGTTTTCAACTGTGAGCAGATCGGTGTGTTTGCCGAGATCGGCAGCCAGCACTTCGACCGTGACATGATGCTCGTTTTGCAACTTTTGCGCCAGCGCCCCCAATCGATCGCGGCGGCGGGCGACGATGATCAGATCGTATTGATCGCGTGACAGCCGTTCGGCGAATGCGGCACCGATGCCGGACGATGCGCCGGTGATGAGGGCGCGGGGATGGGGCGATGTGGCCATTGTTCCCTCCAAAGGTTATTAACTGCTCTGTTGCCGTGCGTCGCACGTCGTCCCGAGGCGTACGCTTTTACGCCGAAGCAATCTCCGTTGATTGTCGTTGAGATTACTTTGCTGTGCTCGCAAAGGCGATCGATCTAGTCCGCTTATTCTTTGATTCGTTGCCCATCTGTTGCCGCTTTGCGAATCGCACTCACGATGTTGTAATAGCCTGTACATCGGCACAGATTGCCGCTGATGCTTTGCCGAATCTGATAGTCCGTCGGATGCGGAATCTCTTCGAGCAATTCTGCGCCGGCCATGATGAAGCCGGGCGTGCAATAACCACATTGCACCGCGTTCTCTTTAACGAACGCATCTTGCACCGGATGCAACTCGTGATCGACGGCCAGTCCTTCGATCGTCACGATGTTCGATCCGTGTGCGCGGGGCGCGGCGACCATGCAGGCCATCACTGCGATACCGTCGAGGAACACGGTGCATGCGCCGCATTCGCCTTCGGCGCAGCCTTCCTTCGTGCCGATCAAGTTCGCATCTTCGCGCAGCATGCGCAGCAGCGTCTTATCATTCGCGCCTTTGATCGAATAAGGCTGCCCGTTGATCGTCGTCTCGATCGATTCCGATCCGTCCTCAGTGTGCGTCAGCACCTGCGGCTCAGCCCATGTTGGAAAATGTCCGTTGGTCTTGCCCCACAGCATCGGCGGAATGCCGGGCCAATCGGCGCGCTCGGCTCCGTCGCGGATCGATCGCAGTGCGCGCATTGTAATCACGCGCAGCATCTCGGTGCGGTATTCCGCCGGGCCGCGCACGTCGTCGATCGGGCGGGCGGCGATCGTCGCCAGTTCGCCTGCCGCGTTGATGATGCTATCGACCAGCGATTTGCCGACGAGGAATTTTTCGACGTCGGGTGCGCGGACGATCGTGGGTGCGACTGAACCGAAAGTGACTTTCGCTTTCACGATCGCGTCGCGGTGCATTTCCAGAATCACCGCCACATTCACGACCGAGATCGCTTGCGCGCGCCTCAGCGCCAACTTGATAAACATGCCGTGTTCTTCATCGCTCATCGCCGGAAACGAAATATCGATCAGCATCTCGTCGTCGGCCATCGACGTTTTGCGCACGCCTTTGTAGAATTCATAGAACTGCAGTGTGCGTTCGCCGCGGATCGATTTCAATGTGACCGATGCACCGAGCGCCCACAACGGTGTAATCGTATCGTTCGCGGGCGAGGCGGTGATCAAATTTCCGGCGATGGTGCCGCGATTGCGAATCTGTGGTGCGCCGACTTCCCAGCAAGCGCGCGCGAGCGGATAGGCTTGCTCGACCAGCTCTTTGGATCCGACGACTTGGTTGTGCGTGACGAGCGGGCCAAGGTGGAAGATGTTGTTCTTCAATTGAATCAGATCGAGGCCGGGGATGTGCGTGATGTCGATCAACACGCCGGGTGTTCTGATCTTGCGCTCCAGCTCGATCAAAATGTCGGTGCCGCCCGCGATCAGGCGCGCGTCCTGGCCGTGCTCCGCCAACAATTTCAAAACATCATCGATAGTTGTTGCGGTGTAGTAGGTGTGCCACATGAGTTCCTCGTGAATAGTGGTTAGTAATTAGTAGTCCGTTTGCCCGAATGGAACATTGTTACCAACGTCGACAGGTCTTGCGTCGTATGTTTCACTTTCGTCGCGACCGGAAACCGATTCTTGCCATTCCTCAAAATTCATCCATCACCCCACTACTAATTACTATTCACTACTCATTGCCTTACCCGTTCCCTTGTTCCTCAGCATGATCACTTCCGCCATGATGCTGATGGCGATCTCTTCCGGCGTTTCGGCGTTGAGTTCCAACCCGATCGGCGCGTGAACGCGATTCAATTTCTCATCACTGACGCCTTTCGCGCGCAACTCCTTTAAGGCAGTCTGCCAGCGGCGACGTGAACCGATCACGCCGATATAGCCCGCATCAGTCTCAAGCAACGCAGGCAAAGTCTCAACATCGATCATGACACCGCGCGTCAGCGACAAAATATATGTCTGCGAATTGATATTGATTCGATCAAGTTGTTCGCTGATTGAGCCAGTCACATACTGATCGGCCTCCGGAATCCAATCGGGCGAAGCGAGATCCGATCGGTCGTCGGCAACAATCAAGTGGAAGCCCAGCCATTTAGCTAAGTGCGCCGTCGCTCGACCGACGTGGCCTGCACCGAAAATCAATACGGTGGCCGGTGGATTGATCGGCTCAATGAAAATTTCCATAGTGCCTCCGCATACGCCGGGATCGCCTTGCTTCGGATCGACGAGATTGTATTCGACGATCTTCGCTTCGCCAGATTGCGCGATCAATTTGGCCGCTTCGATCACGCGGCTTTCCATCTCGCCGCCGCCGACCGTGCCGACGAAGCGCCCGTCGAGATAGACTAACATCTTCGATGATTCATGCCGCGGGACTGAACCGCTGGATTTGATCACGGTGCATAACGCGGACGCAATGCCCTTCGTTTGTGCTTCGAGGATGGCGGAATAGATGTTGTCAGTCATCGTGGATGATTGTACTTGATTAGTGGCAACTTGCAATTAATCGATGTCATTTCGAGCGAAGCGAGAAATCTCTACACCTGTAGACAATGGTGCTGATAGAGATAGAGATTTCTCGCCGCGCATTGCGCGGCTCGTAATGACAAAAATCAGCCTTCTTTGTGCATTGTTAATTTATCATTGTGCATTGCTTTCCACACTCTCTCCGGCGTCGCCGGAATCTCATTCAGCCACGCGCCAGTTGCGTCGAGGATCGCATTGACGACCGCTGGCGCGACGCCGTCCATCGGGATTTCGGCGACGGCCTTCACGCCGAACGGGTGCGACGGCTCCATCGTCTCGACGAAGATCACATCGAGCGTGGGCATTTCATCGGCGCGGAAAATTTTGTAAGTATACAGATCGTTGGCAAGCGATCGACCTTTATCGTCATACTTCATTTCTTCGCACACGGCATAACCTAATGCTTGCGTCATGCCGCCTTCGATCTGTCCCGATGCGGTGACGGGATTGACGATCACACCGGAATCGACCGCCATCACTAATCGATCGACCGTGACTTGGCCGGTTTCGGTATCGACCGTGACTTCGGCGAACTGTGCGGCGAACGGCGGCGGCGATTCAGGCGACATGTACGATCCGACCGCCATGATCTGATGTTGATTCTCAAGATGCAATGATCGAAGTGCGATCTTTTCCAATGAAACCGATTGACCATCTGGCCCCCACGCGCATTTATCTGCTAATCGAATTTGATCGGTGGGAACTTTCAGAACTTCGCTTGCAACTTCCTTGATTTGTTCAGCAACTTTTTCGGCGGCCTTGACCACTGCTGCGCCTGAGATATAGGTGGTTGATGAAGCGTATGCGCCTTTATCGAATGGTGTGAAGTCGGTGTCGCTTGAATACATGATAATGTCATCGAGCGGCACGCCCAAAACTTCAGCCGCCATTTGTCCGAGCACCGTATCCGATCCCGTTCCCAGATCAGTCGCACCGACGAGCACATTGAACGATCCATCGTCATTCATCTTGATCGAAGCCGCGCCCATATCGAGATACGGAATGGCCGTGCCTTGCATCACGCATGCGATGCCGATGCCGCGCTTGAGATGCGGCTTGTTGGGCACAGTATGCCAATCGGGATTGCCGAACTTGCGCGCCCAATCGATCGTTGCCGAAGCCTGTGCTACACATTCGGGCAGGGCGTTGGTCTTGATGATCTCCGGTCGAGGTTCGCGGCCTTCACTCCACACGCGCGAGAATGGATGCTCGTCGCCCGCGCGCACGATGTTCTTCAAGCGAAACTCGATCGGGTCGATCTTCATTTCGCGCGCGATGCGTTCCATATGCACATCGACCGGCATCGCGCCTTGCGGCACGCCGTAACCGCGAAACGCACCCGCGGGCGGCGTGTTGGTGTAAACGACATCAGCATAGAATCGAATGTTGGGAACTCCACTCATTCCCTCTCCCGTTGGTTTAGAATTTTTTCCGCTCACGCTTGCATTGTTCGCCAACGGGGGAGGGTTAGGGTGGGGGTCGGGTTGACCCGTATACAACGCCATCCCTTTGTGTCCGGTGTTGCCCGTGACCGTGAGCGCATGACAACCATACGCGCCCGTATCGCTGAGCGCATACATTTCATTCGCAGTGATCTTGCCATCTTTCGTCACACCTGTCTTCATATGTACACGCATCGGATGTCTTGATCGCGCCGCGTAAAATTCTTCACCGCGCGTATATTCAAAGCGAACAGGCCGACCCGTTGCAATCGTGAGGTGTGCGGCCACATCTTCGATCATCACTTCTTGTTTGCCGCCGAAGCCGCCGCCGATGCGCGGCTTGATCACGCGGATGCGTTTGGCTGCGAGGCCCAACACGGGCGAGAGTATTCTTCTGACATGGAACGGAACTTGCGTTGAAGTGCGGATGACCATCCGATCATCTTCGTCCCAATACGTGACGACGATGTGCGTTTCGATCGAGACTTGCTGCACTTTGGGAACAATGTAGTCGGCTTCAAATATCCGATCGGCCTGCTTGAAGCCGGCGTTCACGTCGCCGATATCGATCCGGATTTTTGCGGCGAGATTCTTGGACGGATCGGAATCGGCAAAATTCACATATTCAGGTTCATCGTGAATACGGATCGCGTCGGGCTTCATCGACTCGCGCGGATCAAGAATCGCAGACAACTCTTCGTATTCAACTTCGATCAATTCCAGCGCGCGTTCCGCTATTTCTTCGGTCTCGGCAGCCACAAAGGCTACGCGATCGCCGACGAAGCGCACTTTGACGTCGAGTGAGAACGCATCAAGCGGGCCGGGGATGGGATCGGATTGTCCGGCGGTGGAATATACGACGCGCGGAATATCTTGATACGTGAGAACGGCGGCCACGCCTTTCAGCGCGCGCGCTTTGCTGACATTGATATACTTGATGCGGCCATGTGCGATTGGCGACCACAACACTTTCGCAACCAGCATTCCGCGAAGTTCGATGTCGTCGGTGAAGGCCGGTTTGCCCTGCACCAATTTGTACGCATCGACTTTTATTTCCGGATGGCCGACGACTTTCCATTTTTGTGTATCGGGCGCAATGACAAGCGTGGGCATCGGTGTGGTCTTCACCAACGCACTCCCTCCCTCGATTTCGGGGGAGGGTTGGGGTGGGCGCTGATTGTTGAACAGCGGTACAGGTACGTTCTTTAACTCGATCGGTTGGACTGCCTCGTCGCGCATCATGGCCGCCGCGCGTTGGATCGCTTGCACGGGCTTGGTGTAGCCGGTGCAGCGGCACAAC
Source organism: Anaerolineae bacterium (assembly GCA_041497495.1). GTDB lineage: Bacteria > Chloroflexota > Anaerolineae > Fen-1058 > Fen-1058 > JBGQGR01. Next base: position 10,221 of record JBGQGR010000019.1, read on the forward strand.
ACACCGCTCAGCACATCACGCACTTCCGCTTCGGAAGGATCTGGATTTTGATCAAGCAGCGATTTTGCGGCGAGGATCATTGCGGGCGTGCAAAAGCCGCATTGGATCGCGCCCGTTTCGACAAAAGCCTTTTGCAGCGGATGTAACGCTACGTTGCCTTTCCAGCCGAGTGTCGGTCCATCTTCGGGCGATGCATACATCACTCCTACGCCTTCGATGGTTGTAATCGATTTGCCTTGCACTTGCCCGGCGAGTAATGTGCAAGAATTAACTGGTTTCCCGTCGATCAACACCGTGCACGCGCCGCACGATCCGTCGTCACAGCCATGCTTCACGCCGAAGTAACCGTTCCGGCGGAGCAGATCGATCAATCGATCCTTGGGCAAGGCCGAAAAAGTTTTCGATTGTGAGTTGATGACGAGTTGAATATTCATGTCGGTTATCGGTTATTGATTTGTCAATCGAATTTGAGTTGGCCCTAAATCAATATGATCGCTTGTTGGAGGTCGAGCAGAGGCGGGTGTGTCAGGCATAGAAGTGAATGATGCAAGCAGCTGCTCAGCCCAAAGATTTTAGTGCGCGTTTGATTAAAACAGCGGCCATTTCCCGTCGATATTCGGCGGTGGCGAAATAATCGGAAGATGGATCGATCGATATAGCTGCCAGCTGTGCAGCTTGCTCGATCGTGCATTTGGCTTGCTCGATCACGATCGGTTTCCCGGCGACACCGCCTAGCGCGAGGCGCACATTTGTCAGCCGGTACTGATCGATCGTCGCTCGCGCGGCGGCGCAGACAATTGGCAGATCGGCCGGCGTGCGCGCCACTTTCTCATAAGCCAGGTGCGTATGAGCAGCTAACGCGGGCAAGTTGATCTGTAAGATCAAAATCCCGTGTTGCGCGCCCCAATTCGCCACTGGGACTTCTTGTTCTCGTTCGCCGCGTACGATCAAGAGTGCATCGAGCGCAAGTAAAGTAGTGAGCAGCGGCGAGTTGCCGGCTGCCCCGACGATCGATCCGGCGATCGAGGCCGCATTGCGCGTATTCAGCGACGCTGAATCTAAAATCGCCTTGACCAAAACGCCATCGGCGTACCCGCGCACGAACTCATCTTTAATGATTTGCTGCAACGTTGTCGTCGCACCTATGGCGATACCTTGGTTGGTCGATTTGATATACGATAAATTCAAGCCGCTCAAATCGACGACTGCTTCGATATCATGCGCCGCAGATGGCACGAGCTGCGTTCCACCTGCCAGCGGGACCGTTCGAACCTGCGGACGCCGTAATAACTTGATCGCTTCGTCGAGATTGGACGGTTGATGATATTCGGTGAGTTCACGCAGCGACGGCACTTTTGGCTTCTCCTGCGGCTTGAAGGACGCGTTGATAAAGTTTGCGGCTGACCCGGAACTTGGCCTGCGTCATCAGCTCATCGAGCACCGGCTTGATAGCCGTAATCAACTTCGCGTGTTTGGCCGCGTTGAGAATATCGATCAAGCCCACAAAGGGTAAGCCCAAGTACGTCGCGATCGATCGTGCTTTGCGATCATCCAGCAGCAGTAGATCAGCTTTCGATTCGAGGGCCAAGGCGATGGCTTCTGCTTCGCCAAGATCCAATTCTCTGAGGAGCAGCGTCACCACGATCGGGTTACTAGTCGATTTCGTTTCGATCCATTTCATCGAGGAGACTTGATACGAGCCCGGTTGGTTGTCGCCCATGACGGCGATCTCGTCGCGGACGGCCGGTGAGATCGAAATTTTGCCATATAGCTTTTCCAGCAGCTCAAGTCGATCGATAATGGCGAGGCTGAGGATCGGTGAAGTATCGCTGACGATGATCATGCGGGATCGGGATACACTTTCCAGAATTGTTTTTCGTTTTCCCAGCGCTCGCGAAAATCCTGCGGCGGCCGCGCCACGATGAGGTCCGCTTCGGCGGTGATCGTGCCATCGGGCAGCCGGACTTCGCCGTGAACTTTAGCGCGGCTGGTGGAAGCAGATTCCACTGTGCCGATCACGGTGAGCGGCGTCAGCGTTGGCGTCGGCTGACGATATTTCACTTCGAGCTTGACGGTGACCATCAAGTTATCAGCGTTGCCGTCGATCAACAACGCGCGGCCCGATATTTCGTCCAGCATCGCGGCGACGATGCCGCCGTGCACGACGCCGGGGTAGCCTTGAAAATGTTCCGGCACGGTCACGTGCGAAATAATTTGCTGATTATCGAGATCGTTATAGATCGACATCTGCAAGCCGACTGGGTTTTGCACGCCACAGATAAAACACATTCGCGAGTTGGGTTGTTTGTCCACGCTTGAATTCCATGTCAGTGATATGAAGGATTTGCCGCCTGCAGGTCAATTATACTCGGTCATATGGCAAAGTCCACTAATGATGTGCTGAACGCAAAAATCGCCAGTGATCCCGCGATCACCGGCGATAATATTTGAAATCGGGTTAGTGGATAGCCTAATTCTGCGCGAAGGTATCGATCATCAACTTCGCATCGCCGAGTGGATACAAGATCGGGCAGGTGCAGCCGTGATCGCGGTACTCTTTTACTTTCGCGCGAACGGCGTCCGGTGTGCCTGAAGCCGTAATTCGCTCGACTAAATCA
>JBGQGR010000020.1:0-12436 GCA_041497495.1 Anaerolineae bacterium
AATGGTTTCGATATTGTCAAACAGGGCAATCAAGTGCGGCAGAGTTTGGGGACTGTCCTGGCCGGCGAACGCAGCACGTATTGGAAATTGACCGCGCGCGAGAACCTTGAATACTTCGCGGCGCTGTATCACATTCCGCCGCAGACCGCTCAGCGCCGGATCGACGATCTATTGGAGCGCATGGAGCTAACCGCCCGCGCCAACGATCTGGTTGAGAAATATTCAACGGGCATGAAGCAGCGCGTGGCGATCGCCAAAGCGTTGTTGGCCCAACCGCCGATCGTCCTGCTCGACGAACCGACCCTCGGCCTCGACCCACAGGCGGCACGACGGGTGCGCGAATTGATCACCGAACTCAAGGCCGAAGGGCATACGGTGCTGCTGACCACTCACTATATGGAAGAGGCTGATCAGCTATCCGATCGAATTGGCATCATCGATCAAGGCCGCATCATCGCGCTCGATACGCCGGCCGCGCTTAAGCAGCGCATCAATCAGAAAGATGCCATCAAACTAGAGGTGGCAGGCTGGCATCCCGAAATGGCTGAGGCGATTCAGAAACTGCCGAATGTCGAGAATATCGTCACGCGCCACTTAGGCACCGATTCGTTGTATGAAGTCAGTCTGCACGCCGCTAACAGCCGATCGATCCTGCCGGGCATCATCGAGACCTTGAGCCACAACGGTACGCGGCTGGTAAATATGAACATCGTGCAGCCCTCGCTCGAAGATGTGTTCATCAACTTAACCGGCAAAGCGCTGCGAGATTGAAGGACAATCGATCATGACAACCACGTCGAATGTTTCTGCGCGGGCTTCATTAGGCCAAGCCAACTGGCTGGCACATTGGCATGCACTAGCGGCCGTCATCCGCCGTGAGTGGATCGTCTTCACTCGCTATCCAACATGGATTGTGGCTTTAGTCATTTGGCCAGTGATTTTTCCAGCGGCTTATATCCTATCGGCTCGTGCCCTCGCTGGACCAGATGGCAGCGGGTTGGCTATATTCAATCAGTCGGCTGGCACCGGCAACTATCTGGGCTTCATTGCCATTGGCACGACCGTCTGGATGTGGCAAAACGTTGTATTGTGGAATGTCGGTTTCGCACTGAGAAACGATCAGTTGCATGGCACTTTAGAATCGAATTGGCTGTCGCCGACGTGGCGCTTCTCCTTTTTGCTGGGCAGCAGTGTAACGCAGCTAGTCACCATGCTGATGTTTCTGCTGATATCGGGCATTGAGTTTGTTCTCTTATTCGGCGTCCGCTTCGATGGCAATCTATTGCTCGTGGCGCTGATGTTCGTAGCAGCAATTCCCGCTATCTATGGGTTAGGCTTTGCCTTTGCGAGTTTGGTGATCACGGTCAAAGAAGCAAATGCGTTCGTCTTCCTAGTGCGCGGCATCGTGATGATCTTTTGTGGTATCACCTTCCCGTTGAGTGTGTTGCCGGCTTGGATGCAAAGTGTCGCCGCCTGGCTGCCGCAGACCTATCTGATCCGCGGCGTCCGCAACGCGGCCTTATCGGGTGCGGACCTGCAAGCCTTGCTGCCCGATCTTGGCGCACTGCTGCTCTTCGGGATCGTCTGGTTAACGATCGGATACGTGACATTCAATTTGATGGAACGACGTGCTCGGCAGACCGGCGCGATCGGACAATACTGATCGACCAAGAGTAATCGATATGATCGACATCAACTTATCGCACCCTACCCTAACCTCACATCTGCGCGCGTTGTGGGCCATCACTAAAAAAGATTGGCACTACTACTGGCGCTATCCGTTGAACGCAGTGTCAACTGTCCTGCAGCCGATCGTCTGGCTGACGCCGGTATATTTCATGGGCCAGGCGTTCAGCGTCAACGGGGAAGCACGCGGCTTTGCGGCCTTCACCGGCAGTTTGGATTACATGTCATTCATTTTGCTCGGCACCGCTTTGAGTAACTTCATTAACTCAGTGTTCTGGGGCATGGGCTATTCCTTGAAACAGGATATGGATGCAGGCGTGCTCGAATCGAGTTGGCTGGCGCCGGTGCCACGCGTGTTGCTGCTGGTCGGCCACACGATCACTAATTTGATCCTTACCACAGTCACTTCATTGATCATGTTATTGCTGGCTGGATTGATCTTCGGCTTCCGGCCAACTGGCAATGCGCTGGCGGCTTTCCTAACTATGCTGCCGATGCTGCTCGGCCTGTACGGCTTTGGTTTTGCTTTCGCTGCACTCGTCTTGATCCTGCGCGAAGCAAATACGTTGGTCGACGTGAGCAGCTTCCTGGTGCAGATTTTTTCGGGCGCGGATTTTCCGGTGAACTCGATGCCCCGCTGGTTACTACCGATCGCGCTAGCGCTGCCTTTGACTTATGGCTTCGACGCGGTGCGTGGCTGGCTGCTTGGCACGCAGACGATTCTACCGCTGGGCGTAGAGGTCATCTTGCTGATCGTTTTCATGTTCGTGATGATTGGGTTAGGACTGATCGCCTTTCGCGCACTTGAAGTGCGGGTGCGTCGACGGGGCACATTGGGACAATACTGAGACAATGAACAATTAGGACTTGAGGATATGGACGACAATCAGTGCGTAGAAATTTTTGTTAAGCGCAGATTGGGGTAGGAATTGAGCCACTGCCCCAACACTAAAAACATTTTTGTCGAATGATCAAAATACCAGTACAATAACGGAGCAAACATCATGACGACCACCCAATACGAAACCTCCCCCACCCCGCACCTCACCATCAGCTGCCACGACGATCTGTCGATCATTGGCTCGAATGATAATCGAGTCTTGATTGAGATCGACGACGATTCGCCCGCGTCGAAGATCGATCGCAGCGGCGAGACGATCACCATCAATGCAATGGATGATTGCGAAATCATGTGCCCGCTCGCTTCGACGGTGACGATTCAGCTGGTCAGCGGCGATTTGCGCGTCATTCAATTGACCGGCGCGTTAGCCATCGACACCGTCAACGGCAATGCCACACTGCGCGAGATTGGCCCGCTCATGATCAAAGCCGTGCAAGGCGATCTCGAGCTGCGCGATGGTGAAGGCGCGGTGAATATTGAGACCGTGCGCGGCGATGCTAAAGTAAAGCACATTGCCGGAATGCTCAGCATCAATCGGGTGTCCGGTGATCTCGTCGCCGAAGATCTGGGCGCCAGCGCGTCCTTCGGCAAGATCGATGGCGATCTAAAAATCGAGACCGAACTCCGGCCCAATCAAAACTACAACGCCAACGCCAACGGCGATATCGTGCTGGTGGTGTTAGGCGGCGGAGCAAAAATGAGTCTGGCGAGTAAGGGCGAACTCCGCAGCCGTGTGCCGATGGCCGAATGGCAGGGCAACGATCGCGCCGCCACCGGTGTACTCGGCGACGGATCAGCTACGGTCAATTTATCGGCGCGCGGCGATGTGTTGATCTTGTCCGGCGATGGCAAATGGGGCGTCGATGGCATTTCCGATCACGTCGAATCGATGATCGAATCGGCGATGGATCGCTTTGCAACTGAAATGACGCGTGTGCAGAGCCAACTCGAAGAGCGCTTCGGCAGTCAAGCCGATCGGCTGCGCCGCCAAACCGATCGCGCCAAGAAACGCACCGAACGCGCCGCCGGCTCATGGGGATCGTTTTTCCAATCGTCGCGCGCGGGATCGACACCATCACCGGCCGGTGATCCCGTAACGGATCAAGAGCGCATGACGATTTTAAAAATGGTCGAAGAGAAAAAGATCACGGCCGATGAAGCGGCCAAACTTTTAGCCGCGCTGGAAGGATAACACCTTGGTCGCACATGCGACGCAGCCAACCACCACATTCTCCGGTGTTCGACCGATCAACCTGTCGCACGATCTGGTCAGCATCGCCAATCTCATCGAGCGCGCATTCGCCGATGATATGGATGACAGCGGTCGCGCGGCAGTGCGCGAGATGCGCCTGCTTGGTCGTTTTGCCTTCCTCTTCAGTTGGGCCGAGAGTTTTACGCCGCAAGGCGAAGGCTTGGTGCCTGGCTTCGTCTGGATCGAAGAAGGGCAAGTGGTCGGCAACGCCACCGTGCGGCGCTTGAGTGCGTTCGGACGCGGCTGGATGATCGGCAACGTGGCCGTCATTCCAGAGTGGCGCGGGCGCGGCATCGCACGCAGTTTGATGAATGCCTGCATCGAGCTGGCTCGCCAGCGCAACGGCGATTGGATCGCCTTGCAAGTTCGATCCGATAATGCGATCGCGCGCGGACTGTATAGCTCGCTGGGCTTTCAATCGATCAGTGAAAGCGTTGAATTGATCAGCTCTAAACCCGATCGGGTTACGCGGCCCGATCGATCGACTGTCGGCCACCTGCGCGTCGCCGAACCGCGCGACACAGATTCGATCTTTGCATTGGCTCAAGCGGCTAACACGGAATCGATGCGCTGGATCGAGCCGATCAATCGTATCCATTTTGAACTGGGACTCGATCGACGACTTGCAAATTTCTTGAGCGGCACATTTGCCGCGTGGCGCGTGATTCAAGTCGATAAAGATATCGTTGGCGCGGCATCGATCAAAGTGAATCGCTGGACAGATGCAGGCCGCTTAGGTCTATGGGTCACACCGGCCTATCGCGGGCAAGTGGAGCAAACTTTGGTCGATGCAGTCTTGAGCGAACTGCCTGCATCAACTCGATCGATCTCGGCGCGCATCTTGGGCGATCATCCCGCCGGACGCGATGCGTTGTTGTCGCGCAGTTTCACAACCGCACGAACGTTGGCGAACATGCGATTGGACTTGCACTGATCGTATGTCATTCTGAGTGACACTTGCGCCGCAATGTCCTGCGATGGTGCAGCCGCAGGATGTACCACGGAGCAGTGCAGGCGAGCGAAGAATCTCTATTACCATAGAACGGGTCACTAATAGTCGCAGAGATTCTTCGTCGCGCAGAGCGCGACTCAGAATGACAAAGGAGTACTATGCCCACTAGCGAAGAACGCCAACAAGTTTTACAAATGATCCAGAACGGCCAGATCAATGCCGATCAAGGTGCGGAGCTGTTGTCGGCTTTGAATGACGCAGAAGACACTCCTGCTCCAGAAGCAGAAACAACTTCTGTACCCAGCGAGCCACCTAACTTCAGCAATCTATGGCTGATCCCGATGGGCGTCGGTGTTGCGATCTTGATTATTGGCGGCTTGATGTTATCGTCGGCATATCAAGCGGGCGGCTGGTTTCTGTTCGTGTGCGGCTGGCCGTTGTTTGCGATTGGGTTGTTGGTGATCATTGCGGCTTGGTTCGCGCGAACTGGACCGTGGGTGCATGTGCGTATCACTCACGACAAGAAAGATCAACGCGATATCAAGATCAGTCTGCCGCTCGACCCAGCTGTATTCATTCTAAAAATCGTTCGACCGTTTGTGCCGCGCCTAAAAGATACGGCTATCGATGAACTGTTAATGTCGATGAAAGACAACGTCAACCGCGATCAACCCTTGGTCGTCGATGTGAATGAAGCGGAGGACGGCGAACGTATTCAAGTGGTAATTGGTTAAAGATTGTCCACAGATTCGCACTGAAAATGGGTTTTTAAAAATCTGTGTAATCCGTGGTTAAGGATGTGGAGGAAACATGGCAAGCGCTGAAGAACGAATGCAAATATTGAAGATGATCCAGGAAGGCAAAATCACCGCCGAGGAAGGCGCGAAGCTGCTGCAAGCCTTAAGCGCGAGCAAAGCCGACAAACGATCACCGAGTTCGACGACCGTTGGCGGCGATGCACGCTGGTTCCGCGTGCGCGTCACCGATCTGGCTTCGGGCAAAAACAAGGTCAACGTCAACATCCCCATGGGCCTGGTCAACGTCGCCATCAAGATGGGCGCGCGCTTTGCGCCGAATATCGAAGGCGCGAATTATGAGGAGATGGTGCAAGCCATCAAGAGCGGCGCCAGCGGCAAGATCATCGACGTCACTGACGATCAAGACGGTGAGCGTGTGGAGATCTTCATCGAATAACCCACGGCGGGGCGCATCGATTGAAGGGATTTCAGTCGATGCGCCCCGCACTTCCCCGACTCAGTTAGTTCGTCACATCTTTTCATTTTGGAGATTGTCATGTCCGATCTCAAGCAGCTTGCTCAAGATTTTTTAACGGCTCTGGCTACGAATACGGCTGAACGATACGCGGAAATATTTACCGAAGACGTTGGAATGTTGATCGGCCGTTGGGACGGCGGCGAGATTCATCGTCCGCAGCGCCGCGTGGTCAAGCGTTTGATGAGTGAATGGTCGGCCTGGCCCGATCCGACAACAGAAATGTTGAATGTAATCACGGACGGCAATCAAGTTGCGATGGAGTTTCGCATCCAAGCGACGGAGAGCGATCGATATGTGGAGCACGACCGATCGGTTTTTCTGAAAATCCGCGAGGGTAAAATCGAGCGGATCAGAATGTACTGTCCCGAGTCGATGCCCAGCGCGCGGCGTAAAGGCTGGATCGCGCCAGCGACATTGTCGGACGAAGAACTGAATCGCTTATTTGAATCGATGATGAATGGCGGTGATCCTTACGAATGGCTCGCGCCGGATGAAGCTGGCCGTCGGAGTTTACGCGGCGGCATGGGCGGCAGTGGTGCCCATCATCCGGGCAGCAACTTTGTCGGCGGAGTGCGTTGGACAGCTGAAGAAGCCGATCGGAAGATTGAAGAAATCATCGAGCAGCATCGTCAACGCAACAACGGTTTTCAATGGTGGGTCACACCGTATGATACACCGATCGATCTGCGCGAACGCTTAGAGCAGCATGGCATGGTGTTGGCCGGAGATGCCGCGACGATGGCCCGCATTGGCTTAGAGCATCTGGATATTCCGGTGAACCCGAACGTGACCGTCGAATTACTGGACGGTTATGATGAAGCCGCGATCGATGCCATCGCCCATATCACCATGGTCTGCTTCCACTGGACGCAAGAGCAAGTTGACGAGCGCAAGCCGGGTTGGATCGAACGGGCGCGTGACGAAAGATTCCGCGAACGCGAAGGCAACTATCTGGCCCGCATCGATGGCCAGCCGGCGGCTTATGGACGCGTTCAATTTCAATCGGGTGTGGCCTATATGGGCGGCGCAGGCACACTGCCTGAATTTCGCGGCCAAAAAATTTACTCCACCTTGTTGCGGCGGCGAATGGAATCTGCACACGAACATGGTTATCATGTCGCTGCCGTCAACGCCGAGCCATTGTCACGGCCTATTCTCGCGCACTACGGCTTTAAAGAATATGCGCGCAGCTACATCTATGGTTGGATGCCGGTGATCGATCTGGATGTGATCAAATCATTGGTGCCACAATAAAAACGGCTTGATCGATGACGACCGCCGCACCTTATCAACCACCGCCTAACGGCTGGCGCACTTTCCTCATCGTTTGGGCCACGCAATCGATCTCGGTCTTCGGCAGCGATCTGACTTTCTTCGCGCTCAGCATTTGGCTGACGCAGACCTTATATCCGCGCGCTGATCAAAAACCCGATCTCGCGTTGGCGCTTTCGGCAGTAAGTTTGTCGTTTGCTTTGCCCCGATTGTTCCTCATCCCGATCGCGGGCGCATACGCCGATCGGCACGATCGCAAACGCATCATGATGATCGGCGATTCAGGCAACGGTATTTCGAGCGTCGTCCTGGCCTTCTTGGTCATTAACCAGGCGCTTCAACTCCCACTGTTAATCATCCTGCTGGTACTGCATTCGATCTTCGCCGTGTTCCAACAATCGGCCTTCGATGCGTCGTATGCCATGATCGTGCCTGAATCGAAGTTGCCGCGCGCCAACGGCATGATGCAAACCATGTTCTCGTTGTCCGGCATTCTCTCGCCATCGATCGCCGCGGCGATCATCGCCCTGCCCGCACTGCTTAGACAAGGCGGCCTGGCCAGCGGAGTTGCGCAATTGAACGATGGCTCCGGCTTAGCGATGATCATCGATGCAGCCACGTTCTTCATCGCCGCCGGGTCATTGATCTTCTTAGCGGTTCCGTCGCCGCACCGATCGGATTTGCATACGCCCGATGGCCAACGCAAGAAAAGTCTTCTGGCTGATGTGAAAGAAGGCGCACGCTACATCTGGCATCGACGCCCGATGCTGTGGCTGTTGGGCACGTTCGCCGTGTTGAATCTTCTCACCGCGCCGATCGGCGTATTCCAGCCATTGATTTTGAAATTCAATCTGGCAGCCGATTGGTCGGCACGCGGCATGACGTTTGAGGCGGCACTGGCCACCTTAGCTACGATCAGCAGCATCGGCGGCTTGATCGGCGGCGTGGCGATCAGCACGTGGGGTGGCTTGAAGAAGAAGCGCGTATATGGTGTACTCATCCCGATCGTGATCGTCAGCCTGACGATGATCGGCTTCGGCTTATCCACGGCGCTGTACCTCACCGCGATCATGGCATTCACGGCAACGGCGATGATCCCGATCATGAATTCACATTCGCAGACGATCTGGCAAGTTCAAACTCCGCGCGAATTGCAGGGCCGTGTATTTGCCGTGCGTCGTTTGATCGCCCAGTTCACGGCACCGCTCGGCGTCGCACTGGTCGGTTTAATCGGCGGTCGTCTCGATCCGGGCGCGGTCATTGCGTCATTAGGTGTGATTTTGTTGATCTTCGGCATCATCCAATTGTTCAACAAGAATATGCTGCGCGTCGAGGACAAAGAGTGGCTCGATGCAATGGCTGCCGAGCATGAAGCGCGGTTAGTGACGAGTAATGAGTAACGAGTAATCGATCCACTTTAAATAAAGCAAGCATCCTGAGTTACTGCTCAGCCGTCATGCCCGAACGCAGTTATCGGGCATCCAGATTGACCCTAAGCAAGTTACGCTGATAAAGCCTCTGGATTTCCGCTTAAAGCATGCGGGAATGACTTACGAAGAGTGGTAAAATCAACTCACCAAGTCTTTTCTTTGCGTCTTTGCGACTTAGCGGTTAATATTTTGATCACAGGAGACAAATTCCCATGAATCGCAACCGACAAACCTTCCTCACACGTTGGATCATCAGTGGCTTGGCATTACTCGTCGCCACGGCGATTGTGCCGCAAGTAAAATTCGACGGCAGCACCGGACAGTTCATCATCCTCGCCGCGATCTTCGGCTTGGTAAACGCCTTCTTGCGACCGATCCTACGGCTTCTAAGTTGCCCGTTGATCTTGTTGACGCTCGGCCTATTTATCTTCGTCGTCAATGCGATCTTGCTGCTCATTACCGCCTCGCTCGCGCAAGCGATCCACATCTCGTTCACGGTCGACGGTTTCGGCGGCGCGCTCCTCGGCTCGATCGTGATCAGCCTCGTCAGTATTTTGGCGAGCATGTTTATTCACGAGTAAAACAAAAACCAGATTTCTTTGAGATACCTGGTTTTTCATTTCGTCAGTTCGATCGATCTCAAAAACACTCGATCGCCATGCGGCAGTCCATTCAATATGATGGGCAGCCGTTTTCTATCTGTCTGTGTGTACAATCCGATCGATAGTCGATACTCGCCCAGCTTCAAATTGCCCGGCATCGATAGATGATGAATCTGGATGAACACATCACCGACTTGCAGACTCTGCGAAGTGAGCATCAATCGATCTTCTTGCGCAACAATATCGCCCTGCCCGTTCAACACATGCGTGAATTGCGACATCTGTGGCGGCAAACTGTCAGTGACTTTCCAGTAAGTTACTAAGTCAAATGCGTGTCCCGGCTTCACCGAACTCTTCGACAATGAATAGCCCAAGAGTTGAACCTTATCCCCAAAATCGATCGGCACCTGCGCGGATTGCTGATCCACATCCAAAGTAACGGTTGAACTCAGCACAACCTGATTCAGCACCTGCGCTAGCGGCGTGCTCGATCGATCGACGCGCAGCAGCGTCCCTAACCGTTGAGGCAGCTCTACTCGATCGGTGGCAGAGCGCGCCAAGAATTGGCTGTAGATCGGAAATTGCTGCAGCGTCGATTCATCGGCCGCATCGGGGAAAGCGTAGCGCGCCGCGCCATCAATCAATACGCTGGTGTTATCGCAGTTGTAGTAACGGACGTGCACCGCGGGGCGCTGCAACAAATAATGCACATACTGCCAGGCCGGTTTCCACCACGGCTCGCGCTCGTCGATCAAATAATCAGGCAGGCAAATCGCCAGCGGCAAAGAGTCTGGATCGCGCTGTGCCTGTTGGGTCACGGCATATAGACCCGCTTGATGCCAGAAGCGCACAGTGTCGATCGACGGCCAGAAGGTGAAGTAATCATGCGCGCTCCAAATCAAATTGCCGATCAACAGCAGTCCCAGCCCGGCAGTGATGATCGTGTGCTGAAATCGTTTCACCATTTCGGCGGCGCCGATGCCGAGCGTCGTGAACAAAACGGTCTGCACGCCGAGTGTGCGCGTGTAATTCGGCGCAGGCTGGCTCAACATGCCGGGCGCGAGTGCAATGAAAAACCACAACACTACAAACGCGTATTCAGGTTTGCGCCAACGCCGCAGCGCGATCAACAAACCGATCAACAGCAGTAGCGAGCCGATCGGTTCAAAAATCGGTCGATCGGGCACATCGTAATACGGCAGCGGATCGCCAACGAAGGCAAACATGCCCAGCGTGCGCAGCGAGGTTTCGATCACGGGCGCGAGGTTGCCCCGTTTCAATTCCACCAGCGGTCGATCGATGTCAAAGAAACTTAATTGATCGTCCTCGGGATGCTGCGCGAGAAAGACGAACATCGGCGCCGAGACCATGGCGGCCAGGCCGACCGTCAGCAGGATACCGGTCCACCAGCGCCGCCATTCCGTTCGCTGCGCGATGAATACATACAGACCAAACGCACCAAAGATCACCGGCACACTGCGTGAGGCGGTGTAGGCTAACAGTCCCAAGCCCAAGGCACCGCCGCTCAACGCAAAGAGAATCACTGATCGGCGGCCGGCCACCGCGCGCGCGCGCCAAAAAAGATAAGCGGATAGGGACACGAGCGGCACCATCATCACCACCGGCGAGACGATGCGGCCAAATTCGATCGTCCAGAAGGTGATCGCAAAACCGATCCCCGCAGCCAGAGCGGCGATTGAACCAAATAGGCGGCGAGTGAGCGCCCAGATGATGCACAGCGCGATCAGACTCAACGCGATCGAGGGCAAGCGCAGAGCAAAGACGGATCGCCCAATGAGCTGCATCACTGGCGCGGCAAAATAATAATGCAGCGGCTCACTGCCAGTGTCTTCAGGGAAGAAGATCGCCACCCGGCCATTTGCGACGCTCTCGGTGAGCTTGGCCGCGACGACTTCATCATTGTGCAGACCGGGCGGGACGCGGGTCAGATCGATCGTGCGCAGGGCAAAGGCCAAGAGCAGCACGGCGATGAGGGCCAGCCATTCACGTGTCGATATTTTTTGCCGGGCGGCTGGTGGAGGAATCATCATCGAAAGCTGCGCACAGCCTCGACGACGCTGGCGAGATCATCTTCGTTCAAGGAGTTGAAAAACGGCAGACGCAGCAGACAATTGCTGACCCGTTCAGTCACCGGGCAGTCACCGGGCTTGCCGCCGAAGCGAGCGCCCATTTCAGAGATGTTAAGCGGCAGATAATGAAATGCGCTTTGGATGCCCTGCGCTTTTAAATGGTCGATAAGCGCTTGACGCCGCTCAAGCGAAGGAAGCAACAGATAGAATAGATGATAGGGTTGTTCGCAGTCTGTTGGCACGTGCGGCAAGGCTACGCCGGACCGCTGCGCCCAATCGCCTAGGTTCGTCGCATAAAATTCCCAGACGAATTTGCGTTTGGCCTGAATGCTATCGCAGGCTTCGAGCTGTGCCGCTAAGATCGCGGCCAGCAGATCGGAGGGCAGATAGCTGGAGCCGAAGTCGACCCAAGTGTACTTATCGACCTGCCCGCGAAAGAAGCGGCTGCGATTGGTCCCTTTCTCTCGAATAATCTCAGCCCGCTCGATGTACTGCGGATCATTGATCAGCAGCGCGCCGCCTTCGCCGCAGGTGAAGTTCTTCGTTTCGTGAAAGCTTTGCGTCGCCAGACAGCCGATGGTGCCCAAATACCGATCGCGATATTTACCGAACAGACCATGCGCATTATCTTCAATCACCGGCACAGGCTGTCGATTCGCAATGTCCATGATCACACTCATGTTGCAAGCGATGCCGGCATAGTGCATAACCAGAATCGCGCGCGTCCGGGGTGTGATCAAGGCTTCGAGTTTGCTCTCGTCGAGGTTCAGCGTATCCGATCGGATATCGGCAAAGATCGGCCGGGCGCCGCGCAGCACAAACGCATTAATGGTCGACACAAAGGTAAACGCCGGAACGATCACTTCATCGCCCGGTTGAATATTCAGCAGCAGCGCCGTCATCTCCAAAGCATGCGTGCAGGATGTGGTCAGCAGCGCTTTGGCTACCCTCAGCCTCTCTTCCAAAAAGCGATGAC
>JBGQGR010000021.1:0-12273 GCA_041497495.1 Anaerolineae bacterium
AGCGAACCATGAACAAAATCTTTGGATTCCTGGCCGGTGCGATGTGCGGCGCGATCGTCGGCGCGGTGGCCGCTTTATTGCTCACGCCTGAAAGCGGCAGCGAGATTCGATCTGAAGCCCGGCAGCGCTTCGATGAGTTGCTGGCCGAAGGCCGTAAGGCCGCCGCATCCCGCCGATCAGAACTCATGGGTGAATTCGAAGCCATGAAGCGCGGCGACTGACCGCATCCCCAACCCGTGCAAAGCCCCCTTTAGCGTTCCCCCTCAAAGAAAAGATTTCGACATGGGAAGGGAGCGGATTCCCTCTCCCGTTCGATCTTTTTCGAACAGGGGAGGGTCAGGGTGGGGGTTACTTCTCCTGCGCGCTCCATTGGAAGTAAGCCGTTTCGCTGCTCTTGGGCGCGGCCGCGCTGATCGCGATGACTGCTTGCTTGAGTGTGCTCAACGGAATATCCCACTGACCGGTATTGTCAGCATTCAGCGGCAAGCGCGTCACGGTGGTTGAGCCGTCTTTGCCGAAGCCAATCAACTGCACAATGTAATTCTCCGGCACAAAGTTATTCGTGCGCAGCCAGCCCGCGGTTTGCCAGCCTCCATCATCAGTTTCAAAATTAGACTTGTAGTTGATCTCCGGAATCTCCACGTCATCGATCGCCAGGCCGGGCAGATTGACGGCCAGATCGTTCACGACTTCGAAGCCGACCAAAATCTTCTGGCCGGCATATGGCGATAGATCGACTGACTCTTCAATCCAGATTGGGTTGCTCTTATCACCGCCGCTGCTGCCCGTGTAGCCCCGGCCAAAGCTGTTATTGTTCGGATCAGTGTCTGTGCCCGATGGGGTCTTCATAACTTTCCAGGATTGTCCACCATCGACTGAGACCACGACATAGCCATAATCCCAATCTGCTTCAAGCGAATACCATGTCCAATAGTTGAGTGTTGCGCTTTTGACACCGGTCAGATCGAATTCACGGGTCAGCGACAGATCCGCCGAGTCGCCGCGATTGCTCCACATGAAAAAATGCCCGCTGTGCGGCTGCGCGCCGATCATCTGCGCTTTGGTCGAACCGGTGAATTGAAGCGTGATATCCTTATTGCCTCTAAACGGGAAATACTTGGCCGCATATTGATGGACACTGTTTTCTTCATTAAAAGGATACGAATTGATGATGTTTTCCGTCTCGGCCAGCGGTGGATCGGATTTGGTGAAACCGTATCGGCCATTCTCCAGCTTGGGCTTGTTCAAATATTTCGCCACGACCCAATCCGCAAAGAAATCATCGAACGTGCCGTTGTAGCCTAATTGTTTCAAAGCGGCGGCGACGCCGTCTAGGCCATTCAATGGATCGGCGACGATATCCGTAATTCCTTTTTCACCATACTTATCGTAGAAGTACAGCCAAAACGTGAAAGCCGCGCCATAGTTCACGCCTTGACCGCCGCCTTCCGGCCAGAAATTCAATTGAGTATCGGGCGCAAAGGCGAACTCTTGATCCGCACCGCCGATGTCATAGCCGTTGAGGAACATCGCTAGATCCGATAAGCCCTCATTGGCCCAGGTGTCTTCATTCCGATCGATGTGGAAGTGAATCATGTGCTGGAATTCATGCGCGAGCACGCCGAGATAGAAACTATCGCCCACTTGCTGCGGTCCGCCGATGCCTTCCAGATCGATGTAGAACATCTCGTGCGCGTTGGAGTCTTTACGCACGACAGGCGTGTATTGATCGGCGCTGGAGAAGTAACCGCCCGCGGCAGTATTGGAGGTGTGCAGCACATACAAATGCGGATCGCAATCGATGCCTGGCGTCCATTCGCTGCCATACAATTCCCGATCGCGCGGATAGATTTTGTCGTTGAAAGTTTTGCCCGCATCGATCACGCTCTGCTGGTCTACTTCTTTGAGCCACTGGTTATCGACCCACATGTACACGTGTTCTTCTTTTGAGATCAGTGTGGCCGTCACATCAAACTGTTCAAAGGTCTGATTGTTGGAAACATGGAACGATAACTTATCGCCGAGCTGATATTCGGGCGGCGGAGTGGTGCAGGTGTGATCGGGCGTGTTGGCGGGCAAGCCTCTAAGTTTGATCGCGAGATCGCGCAGATCGCCGATCGGGAGATCAGTGGACTCGACGAGTTGTGCATCAGCCCGATCGGCCTCCGTGACCGGATCGCGATTGATGTCGCTAGAAGGTGCGTTTGGAGTTACTGCTCCGGCACGCGTGGGCACTGGCGCCGGAGTTGCTTCGGGCGCAGAGGTCGATCGGGGTGCGGGCGTACTCGTAGGATTGACACACGCGGTCAAGATCGTGGACAGCACAATCACGATCGTCAGCCAACGCGTCACATTAAATCGCTTCATTGATATATCTCCTCTAAAATGGATGAAGCGATTATACCATTCAGCACCCTTCTCCTGTCGAAGTTTTTTCTTCGACGGGAGAAGGGTTGGGGGTGAGGGTCATAAAGCTAAACCGCCCGGTTCCAAATGGAGACCGGGCGGTTTAGGTAGGAGGAAGGATACGAACTGAGTATGCCAGATGTGGCTTAATGATAGATGAAAAGAAGTTGAGAGTATTTGAAGAAGCAGGTAATATCAACGCGTCAATGCTTTCGCAATGAGCGCCGCGACCCGCGCGTTATTTTGCAGCAGCGCCACATTCGCCGTTTGACTTTCGCCGCCGGTTAGATCGCTGACGTGTTTCAGCAGGAAGGGTGTGATCGCTTTGCCGCGAATATTTTGTTCCGCTGCCAACTTCAACGCTCGATCGATCGCGGCTTCGGCCTCGTCGTTCGGCATGGCAAATCGATCGGGCACAGGCACGCCGATCAAGATTCCGCCTGCCAAGCCGAGATCGAATTTCGCTGTGATGATCCGGGCTGCCTCATCGGCCGAATCAACCCGCGCATCGATCGGCAAGCCGCTGCTCTTTGAATAGAAGGCCGGAAACGTCTCCGTTTCAAAACCCAGCACCGGCACGCCGTGAGTTTCAAGCCATTCGAGTGTGAGCGGCAGATCGAGGATCGCTTTCGCGCCCGCGCACACGACGACGACCGGCGTGTGGGCTAACTCGGGAAGATCAGCCGAGACATCGAATGGTTGTCCGCGATGCACCCCACCGATGCCGCCCGTGGCAAACACTTTGATGCCTGCCTGTGCGGCGACCCACATCGTAGCGGCGACGGTCGTTGCGCCATTCAATTTCTGCGCGACGACGATCGGCAGATCGCGGCGGCTGACCTTGCGGACATTATCCGTGTTAGCAAATGATTTCAATTCGTCAGCGGTCAAGCCGACATGAATCTCACCGCGCAAGATCGCGATGGTGGCTGGCACTGCGCCGTTGTCGCGCACGGTTTGTTCGAGCAGCCAAGCGACTTCGAGATTGCGTGGACGCGGCAGACCGTGAGTGATCAGCGTCGATTCGAGTGCGACGATGGGTTGATGAGACTCAAGCGCGTGTTGGACGTCGGAAGAAATGTGGAGGGTAAAGGGCATGATGAATGGTGTGTCATTACCCACCCAACCCTCCCCCGTCCATGCCGGGTGAGGGCTAGGGAGGGGGTTATTTGTGTCTTGTTCCATCCGCTGACATGACCGCGCCCGATAAACTTTTGACCGCATGCAGTTGCTCTGGTGTGAGGTGTGTGCCTATGAGATTGGCACGCGATAGATTGGCGTTGGTTAAATCGGCGGATTGCAGTTTGGCATTGCGCAGATCGGCATTCGTGAGATTGGCATCGCGCAGATTCGCGTTCTTTAAATTCGCATCGCCGAGGTACGCGCTGCTGAGATTAGCTCGCTCCAACTGCGCGTTGTGCAAATCCGCCGATTCGAGATTGGCTTCGATCAAGGATACCTCTTGCAGCTGCGCGCCATGCAAATTGGCTTGGGCCAGATCGGCTCGCGTGAAATCCGATCGGCGCAGATCGAACCCGGCGAACTGCGCGCCATGCAGGATCGCGCCTTTGAACGAGCCACGCCCGCCGGATGCTTTGGGATTTTGCAAGTTGGCCGCGTTCCACATGCGCCGCGCATCGGCATCGAGCGTGGTGTCGTTATCGATTTGGGTATTGTGCAAATTCGTTTCGCGCAGCTGCGCGCCCTTCAGATTCGCGCCGCGCAGATCGGCGCCGCTGAGATCGACGCCGTCCAATCGAGCATCCATCAGTTTCGCTTGAGACAGATTGGCTTTCTGCAATTTCGCCCAGCGGAGATCGGCCGCTTTCATTTGCGCGCCGCTGAGATCGACGCCGGACAGCTGCGCGTGAGTGAACAGGGTTTCGCTCAGGTTCGCGTCTCGTAGTGAAGTTTTATCCGACATGCTGATCGATCGTAAATCCGATCGGCTGAAGTTGGCCCGATCGGCCTGCGTACCAATCAATTGGGCATCTTTGAGCTTCGCTTCACGCAGATCGGCAAAGCGCAGTTCAGCACTGCTGAGATCGGATTTAGTGAGATCGGCGCGCCGTAAGATTGCTTGAGTGAGATCAGCGCCGCGCAAATTCGAGTTGCGCAGATTCGCATCGGTGAAATCGGTTTCCATCAGCTTGGCGTTGATCAAGTCCGCGTCATGCAAATCCAGGTGAGTCAGTGGCAGACCGCTGAGATCGGCATCATTCAACAGCAGGCGCTTGTGCGCTTTGCGATGCGCGGCGAGATCGCGTTTCAAGTCTTGCAGCGCGGTCGATTCGTCGAGATGGCGATGCAGCCGCGCGCGCAGCTTGTGCGGTGTCGAGAGATCGCCGCGGCCGCTGGTCAACAGCATTTTCATTTCGTGATAGCGCGCTTCGGAGATGAAACGTCCGGCGAGATCGCGATAGACGAAGTGAATGTTGCCGTTGGCTAAGCGAATGGGTTGAGGCGGTGGAAGTTTGGAGTTAGGGTCTTCAGACATAAGGATGCGCGGTTCGAAATGACAGGCTGGCGTTTAGGCTGCCACTTGTTCCAGATCGATCAGCGGCTCGGTGCTTTCAGCCGGTGTCAAGATCGCTTCGACGATGCCGATGATGCGCAGTTCGTTCTCGTTGATGAGTGAAGTATCTGAGCCATCTCGAATGTTCCATTCACGCTCTGCACCGATAATGTGAACGACCTTAAACGGCATGGTCGATTCGGCGTCGTCGATCCAGGCTTGGTGTTTGCTGGAATCAGCCACGACGATAAACTGCCGCCGTTGATCGGGTCGTTCCTGGCGGCGGATCAACACGCGTTGATCGTTCGCCCCTTCGATCTGCAGAGTCACATATTGTTGGCCGTGCTGTAAACGCAGCGAGCCGCTGCTGGATGACACCGGCACGATTGGATGGACTTTGTAAGCGCGTCCGCCGATCGATAACTCACTGATGCCCATCGAATCCAGCGGCGCACCGCCGACGGTAGCTACTACTTCGATGCTTGGTAACTCGGTCGACGGCCAGATTAATTTTGTCGGGACAGCGAGCTTAATCGGCGGCGGTGTCGCTTGACCGGGCCGCGTGGGAATGGTGGCTTGATCGGCAAACGCCGGAACGGGTGTCGATTGATCGGCTGAGGTTTGCTTCGGCGCAACCTCGATCGGTTCGACTTCGGCCAGGGCCGCTGATAAATGTTCGATCTGCACTGTGAGCGATTTCTCCAGACTGCGATATAGGGCGGTGTGCTGCGTTCGATTGTGTTCCCGCGAATCGAGAATCAATTCTTGCAGGGAGTGATGGGCCGCGCCGAATTCATCCAGCGCGGCTTCCCGATTGGCGTCTGCGTCGATCTCCAATTCGATCTGGCCGCGGATCATTTGAGCGATCACGTGATTGTGCGGCTGCGTCGACAACGCTCGAACGGCGCGCTCGCTGTCACGCTGCGCTTGTTCCGCCTGGCCGGCCTGATGCGCACTGGCGCGAATGCTGCTGAGGTATAACAACGCCACGCCCAATCGATCGTAATGATTGCGCGTCATATGCGCGGCTCGCTCGGCCACTTCGATCGCTGCCGCGTAACGGCGGCGGCGGCGCAGGCTGTCTGCTTCGGCGCACAGCCGCAGCGCGTCGTCCTGCCGATCGATTTCCAGCAAGCTCAATAAATTAGCGATCGATAAATGTTCACTCATAGTCGATTACTCTTTCCGGCCAGCGCGCGAGATCATCAAGGTCCTGGCGGTTTGATCGGGCTGCTCGTCTTCGTCGTCATGATCCGATTGGGTGTGCTTATCCGTTTGAGTCTGCATCAATGCGTCCAGTGCATCGATAAAGCGCATGGCGATCACTTCGCTGGAGACGCTGGCATCACCCGCTGTCGCGATGCGGAACCCTTCGGTCAGCGCTTGAATCATATTGGCTTGCGCTTCGGCGTGCGCTTCTTCCTGCGCCTGCATCGCAATGGCATTCCCCTCGGCTTCCAAGATGTGAGCGCGGCGTTTCCATTCGATCATCCAGTTGTTGATGCGCTGTTCGGTGACATGCGCCTTGATGTTGGGCATGTCCTTGTCCACCGGTGGCTCGACGATGCCGATCTCCATATTCAACACGTCGATGCCGAATGGCGCAGCTTCCTCACGCGCGTCGGTCAGACCCTTATCGACGATCTCGCGCAAGGGATGAACGTCTGGATCTTCGGGCGAGCTGAGATCGTCGAGGCGTCTTTCCGCGAACTCTTTCAACAAATCGCCGCTGCGCACTAAAACAAAGCCTACCGTCCAATCGGTTGGCGCATCGGGCGAAGCGATGGGGGTCTCATAGACGATATGGCGTATGGCTTCGCGTGAAAAGTGATGCGGCTTGCTGGCTTCCAACAAGGTCGGCGAGACGGGCAAGCCGATCAGCATGCGGATGCGCGCGCGCGGGCCGATGGGCGGCGGCGGTGACGGCGGCGCTTCCCCTTCAATATCGCGTTCGCACACTCGAAAAGTGAGATCGACATCGAGTTCAAGCGGAATGCCGTCTTTGCTTAAGGTCTTCTGCTTTTGCCGACGATGTTGAATCTGTAGATCGACAATGCCGCGCACGCGTTCGTGCGCTCTCAGCAGGTGAACGCCCGGGCCACGAATTCCAGCGAGCTTGGCGCCCCGCTCGGTAAGCACCGCAGTTCGATCGCTAACGGTCAACCATATCGGGCCGCCGATCATTTCCATCGCAGCTGTCGACGAATCAGATTCAATCTTGTTGCCCCGGACACGCAAGTGTCCAGCGTTGCCGCCAAACATCATGCCGGAAATATGACTCATTGGCGGCGATTTCAGCTGATACACATTCTGCAGAAAATCCGCGCCGCGCCACAGCACCAGCAGAATGGCGAACGCGACTGGCAATGGATAGAGTACTAATGACATGAGCAGATGAAACACTGCAGTCAGATTAATAAAGTCTTGATTTATTGGCGGATTTGGCGCGGGCTGGCCTGCGGGATAGACCTGAATCCGACGAGTCATCACTGGCCCGAAGGCTTGACCGTTCACTTGCATCTGCCAGGCCGTTTCATACAGGCCGGGTTGATCGGGCGCGGTCAGGGTGGTGGGAATCCCCACAATCTCTACGCCGGTTTGGGCCTCTTTCGGCAGCTCGTAAGAGGTTTGATCACTGGGGATCTGCGCGGATAATTGTACGAGCGCAACCCCTGCGCCCCACACTCGACACGATCCGATGTTGCGAATCCGCCACGTAATTGCAAACGATGATCCGGTTTCGATCCTCTCACCAACTGCGGGCGGATTTGCTTCTTCGGCTTGATACGTGCAGCCGTTCGGACCGCGCGCCGAGGCCACCTGCATCGAACCGATGAGCGTGCCGACGATGGATAGCATGAACAAAATGCCCAGCGTGATCATCAAGCGCAGCAAGCCGATCGGGCGTGGATGCAGATCGATCCAGTCCTGCAGAGTGCCGTGATGTTCTGGCGGCATCGGGTTCGTGCTCACGGCGTGTCATCCGATCCGCGGATCTTCAACGTCTCGCGGAGTTTGTTCAGCATATTCAACGAATCGAGCGTCAGCAGCGCGCGGGTGGTGGGGTCTTTCGCCATTTTTTCCATGACTTCCAAAAAGCGCAGCGCCACCAGATCGCTGCTGCTGGTGCCGCTGGCTTTGGCGCTTTGCAGTGTGTCATTAATACGCGCCGTCAGTTCACCCTGCGCATTCGCGCGCGCCTGTTCTTTCGTGATCAACGCCTGGGCTTTGGCGCGGCCCATCACTTCCGTCTCTTTCTTATGCCACTCTTTCTTCCACGCTTCGATGCGCTGGGCTACGACCTGCGGCGGCGGCCAGAGGATGCTCACCGCAATGTTATTGATGTGGATGCCGGAGCCGCGCTTGAAGTCATCCTGCGCATCAAGCTCGCGCTGCACGATCGGGATCAGCTGCTTCTTGATCTCGAAGCGCGGATGCCGATCGGATAGCAGCGGGGCCGTCAAATAATCAAGCGTGGACTGGGCGATCAATTGGCGCAGCTGCGGGATCGCAATTTCCAAAACCCGATCGCTCCACTGTGTATGTTCTTCCTTGCCGTCAATGCGCGCGAAGCGTTTGTTGTGGAAGGATTGCCGCACACTGGCCTGCCGCCAGGTGAAGGGATGCGGCGTGCTCTGCGCCATGTCGATCGAACGCCGGGCTTTAGTGCCTTTTAAGGTGAAGAAGGCCGTGACGCGCACTTTGACGGGAATGCCGTCGCGCGTCATGGCTTCAATCTCTTGGCTGCGGATTTGGGGCCGCAGATCGATGATCGAATCGACCTGCTCCCAATAGTAAGTGAAGACCACGCCCGACCCGGATTTGCCTTCTTCGGGGCTGCCCGGCCCGACTACGCGCGAAATGCCGGTTTCGGTTTTCATCACGACCACGCTGGTGCTGTCGGTCAGGATTGCGCCGCGCCCGACCCACGGCCCTTCTTCCTCTTCGGGCTTGTCCTTCGTCGATTTGCGCTTCTCTTTTTTGACCGGCGCCACCACCTTGCCTTCACGCACGACGATAAAAGATAATTTTTCGCCGGATAAAAAGCGGAGGAACCAATCGCGGAGCCGGCCGCGTTCTTCACCGGATCGATCAATCGGCAGCAGCATGGGCGCCAGCACCCAGGCCATCAGCACGTAGGCGATGCTGAGGGTGATGATCGTCCAGAGCGCGTCGAAGAGATTGCCCTTCAACACGGACACGATCACCATCGCGCCGAGGATGGCGTAGATGAGAAGTTTCTTATTATTCGTCAGCGATTTGAGGAAGCCCATGCTTGTCTTCTGCTGTTTAATATAGCATAAAAGGGTGTAAAAAGAAAAAGCCCAGGTCATGAACGCTGCCGGACAAAGTATAATGAAGACATGGACTCTATCACCCTGCAACTCGATCATATGGCCTATGGCGGCGATGCGATTGGCCGATACGCAGGCCAGGCGATCTTCGTGCTAGGCGGCATTGCCGGCGAAACAGTGCGAGTGGAGATCGTCGAACAACACGATCGGTTCTCCCGCGCCCGATTGATCGAAGTACTCGAACCATCAGCGCAGCGAGTCGAGCCACGCTGTCCGCATTTCGGCTTCGATCCGAACTCATGCGGCGGCTGCCAGGGGCAGCACATCGCTTATGCAGCGCAGCTGCAATTCAAAACACAGATCGTGCGCGAACAATTTCAGCGCATAGGCCGCCTCGCTGACGCAAATGTGCGTGACACCATTCCCAGTCCCAATGCGTGGGCTTACCGCAATCACGTTCGATTCACTAAATCCGCTGAAGGCCCACTCGGTTTTCAAGCCGCCCGATCGAACCGCGTTGTGCCGATTGAAGCGTGCTACATTGTTGAGCCGCCGATTCTTGATTGGCTGCAAGCAAACGAGTCAGCGAAGCAGCGAGTCAGCGAATCAGCGAATCTCCAGATCAACTCAGTTGACGATCAAGTTGATGTGCGTCTCTCTTATCCCCAACTTCCATCTTCTAATCCTTCGACTTCGCTCAGGACAGGCTTCCAATTTCAAGTTTCTCCCGACAGTTTCTTTCAAGTCAACTCGTCTTTGATCAGCACGCTCGTCGAGCAGGTGCTGAACAAACTTGATCCGAAGAGCAGCGAAGTGATCCTCGATGCTTACTGCGGTGTGGGCTTGTTCACACGCTTCATCGCACCGAAGGCCGCTCGAGTCATCGGGATCGAATCGAGCCGCAGCGCGATCGATGATGCGCGTCAGAATCTGAGTGAGTTCAAGAATGTCAAACTGCTGCGTGGCTTGGTCGAAAGAATTCTGCCAACGATCAATAATTCGATCGATGCCGCCGTCGTTGATCCGCCGCGTGCGGGCTGCGGGCGGCAGGTCGTTCAGGCGCTGATCGATCATCGGGTTAAGCACTTAGTCTACGTGAGCTGCGATCCCTCGACGTTGGCGCGTGATGCGCGGCAGTTGATCAATAGCGGTTATCAACTGATCGAAGCTCAGCCGATCGATCTTTTTCCGCAGACATATCACATCGAGACGGTAGCGTTGTTCGTCCGTACCGGAGAGTAGAACGACAAATTAGAGTTTGTTCTCTGGCGAATAATTTGTGCGATAATAAAAACATTCATCCACGAATCTACACAGAGTTCAGACGTCATTGCGAGCCGCGGAGCAGCGAAGCAATCTCAACGATTGTGAAAGAGAGATTGCTTCGTCGGCCTAGCGGCCTCACCTGCCCTGTCTGCTTTGTACAGGGTCGCAATGACGCTGTAAAAAACGGATCGCGTTTAGCTCAAAGATCAGAGATCAGAGTTTAGAGATTTCAACATGCCGAAAACAAAAACCATCACTCAATTTGTCTGCCAGCAATGCGGCGGTACTCAACTCAAATGGATGGGCCGCTGCCCCGATTGCGGCGAGTGGAATTCATTCGTCGAAGTCGTCGAGACCAAAGCGGGCGCGAAAGAACGATCGAGTTCGGTGCTGCCGCGCGCGGTACCCACTCGCTTGAAGGATGTCAAGACCGACGGTCTCGATCGATTGCCGATGGCGATGCAGGAATTCAGCCGCGTGTTGGGCGGCGGCATCGTGCCGGGCTGTTTAGTTTTGGTCAGCGGCGATCCGGGCATTGGCAAATGCGTCACGGCCGACACTCGCCTAATCGATCCTGAGACGGGTGACTATTTGCCCATAACCACCTGGCAGGTTGATCAGCGTGAGGTCGTCAGCCTTGATGATCAGTCTCTTCAGTTAAATCGGTCGAGCGTCGACGGTTTCCAGGTGCAGGGCCGTCAGTCGATCGTCCGTGTCATCACCCGATTGGGGCGGCAGCTGCATTGTACGATTACACACCCATTGCTCACTGCCAACGGATGGTTGCCGGTCGAACGACTTCGACCAGGGGATCGAATTGCTTCACCGCGCTCCCTGCCGTACTTCGGCCATGAGTCGATGCCCGAAGCGGAGATCAAGCTCATGGCTTATCTCCTGGCAGAGGGATCGCTACAGTCGTCAATTTCAGTGACGACCGGCCTGCCCGAAGTGGCAGCTGATCTTAAGCATATTGCCCAGAGATTTGGCGTCAGTTTAAGAGCTTATGCTAAGGACAATTCACCCGCAATACAATATCGATTCACCTCCGACAGTGAAGCACGGAAGACTGCCCGGACGAAAGTGGCTAACGCTCTGCGGCGAGCTCAGGCTCGATCCGGCGTGACGTGGGCGGAGTGGGCCAGACAAGCAGGCGTGAATTACAGCAGCTTGAATGCTTGGCGCAGAGGCCAGTGCGCGCCGAGTGAGCAGGAACTCCAGCGGCTGGCGACCGCCATCGCTGTTCCAGTCATCGAACTGGCAGCCGATGCACGCGGCCACGCGGACGTGAACACACCGATCGCGCAATTCGTCGATCGGCACGGAATGCGCTATCGCCGCGCGGCTGACAAATATGTACCGGGCTGCATCTTTCGGCTGCCGCGTCCTCAACTGGCGGTCTTTTTGCGCGCTTTGTTTACGGGCGATGGGTCCGTCTTCGTTGATCGGCGCGGTCTAGCAGGCTTGTCTTATAGCACGATCAGCCGTCGACTCGCCGAGGATGTCCAGCACTTATTGCTAAGATTCGGATTGGTAACCAAGTTGCGTGTCAAGCGCAGCCTCGTTAAGGGCGCCGACTATTTAGCCTATGAAGTAACGGGGGTCGGGGCGAGACGGACGCAAGCTTTTGTCAAAGTGATAGGGATTATTGGGCGCAGGCCGGCGCTGACTAAATTGAGCAACCTTTCGCCCGAACTAGAATCATCACAAATGGATACTGTGCCGACCGGCGAATCTTTTTGGGCCTTGCTGCATGAAGCGGCTGGCAGCACGTCGTTCAGGATTATTTCGCAG
>JBGQGR010000022.1:0-12078 GCA_041497495.1 Anaerolineae bacterium
GGGTTTCTTCATTTCAATACGTCATCCAACTCTCTCACGGCACACACCTCGTCTGAATGCTTACCTCATCGACGAAGAAACTCGATGGCAGATTACTATCGGTCATGCCTTTGATGCTCAAGCGCAGCCGCTGTCCGGTCCACGCTTGCAAGCCACTGAAGGCCGCGCTCTCCGCCGTCCAAACATTCTTCGTGCTCAAGTTGCTGAATTGCAGCTGCGGCGAGATTTCATTGCCGACGTTATTCTCCAGCACCACTTCAAAGTGATCGTACACTACGGCCTGGGTCTCCTGCGTCGTGAGGTAGCGTTTGAAGGTCAACGTGATCCCGTCCGTGTAATACGGCATGACGAACGCTTGCAGCACTTCTTCATCGGCAAGATCGCGACCGCCCAGCCACAAACTATATGTGGCTGAATACGGTCGATAAGTGCTGATCAGATCCGCTGTGCTATTGCGAACCTGCACCCACGGCGCACTACCGACTCCATCTTCAAAGCCGCCGTTCGCTAAAATGTTTTGGCCTTCGACGCAGGCCGGCTGCCGCTTCGGATACTCGATCGAGATCACGGGCAAGTACGTGGTGTATGTCATCGAAGATGAATCGGTGATCGGCTGCGCTTGATCGATCGGCGTTGAGGCATTCAACGTTGAATAAGTCATCAGCGGCCCGTAAGCGTCCGGCAACCCGATCGGCGTGAGCGGCGATCCGCCGTGTGCTTGAATGAACGCGTCGGGATCGATATAACCGTTGGGCGCCGGAAAATTATCGGGGTGAATTTGATAAGTATAGCCGCGTCCATAGATGATGCCATTGCAAGCAGGATAACCCGGATAAATGTTGGTGCCGTCCAAAAACTTGCGCATCTCAAAATGCAGATGCGAATCATTCGGCTGATACAACACCGTGCCGATCGGCTGACCGCGGATCACGTTCTGGCCTTGAACAATATGGACTGCAGCCATGTGCGCATACACCGAATAGATGATGCTGCTATCCGCCAGTTGATGCCGGATGATCACCACATGCCCCGGATACGATGTGTAACTCGAATCGTAATAAGCCACTTGTCCATCCGCCACCGCCACCACGGTTGTCCCGTCCGCCGATTGTCCATCCAAGCGATACAGATCGATCGCACTGTGCAGCATGCGATTCCAGACTACCCCAAAGCATTTGCGACCGCTCAGCGATAGATTGCGTATGCCATAGCGCGTATCGCTGGTAATCACATTCCACTGCGTCTCATATTGAATCGTCGTCGCCGTCGCGAGCGGCGCTTGAAATTGATCGGCGATGCCGATGTTCGGCACATTCGGTGCGATCGATGTTGGAGCTATCATTTGGGCATGCGGGATCGATCGGAGTGTGGCTAAAACCCGATCGAACGCCGCGCGCGATTCCGGCGAAACCTCGATCGATCCGTCGCCGCGATACAGCTCGATCTTGATCACGACGCGATCGAGCTGCACCCAATAGGCTTCGGCCTGATCGCCCGCGGTGGCGAGTAACCGAATCGCCTCAAGCCCATTGAGGTTTACGCGCTTGCTCTGCGCAGTATTCAAGTGCAGCTGTTCGATCAAGAATCGATCGAGTGACGAATTATTGACGTTGTTCAGCACCGCGATCGAGTAACCTTGATACTCTTGGCCAGCGCCGATCGATACAAACACAGAGTTGTAACCCTGCGCCGCATCGAGACCGGTGGACAGATGCGCGTTCGATGGATATTCAAACACGTAGCCGGCAATCGGATCAGAGTACGTCAGCCACTCGCTCGATCGCGCAGCGGCGATCAATGTTGGCGCGATAATTAAAGCGATCAGAATTGCAATAAGACGTTGAGCAGAATATCGAAACATAGTGTTGAGCCGTTGAGCCACAAATGAAGTTTTATATGAACAAAAGCGCTCCCGTTATTGGCGGGAGCATTCATACATTTTAGTATTGATAGAAGCCTTGCTTCGATTTGCGTCCCAGCAAACCCGCGGTCACCATTCGACGGAGCAGTGGCGGCGCGGCATACCGCGCATCTTTGAATTCGTCATACATCGCATCGCCGATGAACAGGCAGGTATCAAGTCCGATGAAGTCCATCAACGTGAACGGACCCATCGGATGATTGAGGCCCAATCGGATACCGGTATCAATATCTTCTTTCGTCGCGACGCTGTTCTCCAGCGCGCGGATCGCATCGAACAGATACGGAATCAACAGCAAGTTGACAATGAAGCCCGGATTGTCTTTAGCGAAGACCAGTGTCTTGTTGAGTTTCTCGCCCAACTGCCGCATGGCATCTAGCGTGTCTTCGCTGGTCAATAGTCCGCGCACGATTTCGATCAACGGCATGACCGGCACGGGATTGAAGAAGTGCAGACCCACCACTCGATCGGGCCGCTGCGTGGCCGAAGCGATTTCAGTAATAGACAATGAAGAAGTATTCGACGCCAGCAGCGCATTCGGGCCGACGATCACATCGAGTTCGGTGAAGAGCGTTTTCTTGATCTGCATATTCTCGGTCGCCGCTTCGATGACGAGATCGCAATGCGCAAAATCAGACAGCGCGGTGGTGCTTTTGATCTTGCTCAGCGCGGCATCCATTTCGGCTTGTGATAACTTGCCGCGCTCGACGCCCTTGCTCAGCGACTTCTTGATGTTGTTCAAGCCTTTAGCCACCCATTCGGCGTTGATGTCCCGCCCGATTACATTGATCCCGGCGCGCGCACATGTTTCAATGATGCCGCCGCCCATCTGGCCCATGCCCACGACGCCGATAGTGTTGATTGCCATGTGACTACGACTCCTGAATTTAGGTCAATTGCCCATTGGGATGATTAGTATTGAGTGATTAGTGAAATAAGCCATCATGCAATCGAGTTATCGCTATTCACTCATCATTCCAACTCAATCGCCATCGCCACCGCTTCACCGCCGCCGAGGCACAACGTGGCAATGCCGCGCTCTTGGTGACGATCTTTCAAGGCGTAAATCAACGTACCGAGAATGCGCGCGCCGCTCGCTCCAACCGGATGACCCAGCGCGACCGCGCCGCCGTTGACATTGACTTTGTCCCAATCCCATTTCAGGCCCGCTTGCTCGATGCCGCGCGCATCGGCCAGCACTTGCGCGGCAAAGGCTTCATTGATCTCGATCAGATCGACGTCGTCCATCGACCATTTGATCTTGCTCAGCAAGGCCGGCACTGCCTTCGCCGGAGCGATGAACAACCACAACGGCTGAACCGCGGCGTGATTGTAACCCACCACTCGCGCGATCGGCTTCACGCCCAGCTCGTCAGCTTTCGATCGACTCATCACTACGACTGCGGCTCCGCCATCATTCAAGCCCGGCGCGTTGCCGGCCGTCACCCGGCCATCGGCCTTGAACGCGGGCTTTAACTTCGCCAACGCCTCGATCGACGTGTCGCGGCGCGGCGCTTCATCCGTATCGACAATCGTCACGATGCCTTTGGCATCTTTGATCTCAACCGGTGCGATCTCGTTTTTGAATTTTCCGCCATCGATCGCGGCCAGCGCTTTTTGATGACTCTTCAATGAAAAGTCGTCCATCTCTTCACGCGTGATTTCATATTTATCGGCGATGAACTCCGCCGAGTTGCCCATGATGTGATCTTCAAACGCACACCACAACCCGTCATGAATCACACTGTCCAGCAGCTTCACATCGCCATAGCGATTGCCGGTGCGACCGCTCGGCAGCAGGTACGGCGCGTTGGTCATGCTCTCCATACCGCCCGCCACATAAATGTCGCCGTCGCCCGCTTTGATCATCGACGCGGCCAACATCACCGCTTCGAGTCCCGAACCGCAAGCTTTGTTGACGCTGATCGCGCCGACCGTATCCGGCAGTCCGGCAAAGATCGCGGCCTGACGTCCCGGCGATTGGCCCGCGCCCGCCGCAATGACCTGCCCCATGATCACTTCATCGATCAGTTTGCCGTCGATGCCCGCACGCTTCACGGCTTCGCGTACCGCCACCGCACCGAGCTGCGTGGAGGATAATGAAGAGAGCGCGCCCATAAATTTGCCGATCGGCGTGCGCGCCGCGCTGACGATAACCGGATCACGATCGGATTTGCCATTCGTTTTACTCATTGATCCTCCTAATGCCCATCTTACCGCCAAGCGCGCAAAGGGCGCGAAGAAAAACAATTAGTTCTTTGCGCTCTTGGCGTTCTCGGCGGTTAAACGGTCTAACTTCTACATTCAATAACCTTTTAGAATATGTGACAACTGCCAGTTGGTCATTTGTCGTTGGTCGTTTGTCATCTTTTCGCGGCGATTGCCTCAAACGCCGGCTTTAATCGCTGATATGAATCTTCTAATTTCTCCGGCAGCACGCGCGTCTCGGCGACGATCGGCAAGAAATTCGTATCGCCCGGCCAGCGTGGCACAATGTGAAAATGAAAATGGTCTTTGATTCCACCGCCCGCCGCCGCGCCGATGTTCGCACCGAGGTTGAACGCATGGGGCTGGGAAACCGATCGGATGGCCGCCAGACTCAAATTAGTCAACTGCATGATCTCAGTTAACGTGGCGTCAGCCAACTTCTCGATCGAATCGACGTGGGCGTACGGGTTCACCATCACGTGACCGTTGTTATACGGAAAGATGTTCATGATCACGTATGCAAATTTACCGCGATACAAAATGAATGCGACGGAGTCCGCCTGTTTGGGAGCTTCGCAAAAAACGCACACGCCCGCCGGGGGTTTCGTCGCACCGCTGATGTAAGCCATTCGATCGCGCCACAAACGTTCCATGTTTAAGCCCGTCACTATTTTACCTCATAACGAACGAGTAGCGCATCGCCTCGCTCCACGCTACAATTGCAGCATGTCACTCAGCACCGAATCGATCCAAGCTGCACTGTCCGATCAGCCGCTGATCACACACGTGCAGCATTTAAACTCGATCGGCTCGACCAACGATCTCGCGCGGCGGCTGGCGAATGACGGCGCCGAAGAGATCGCGCTGATCTCAACTAACGAGCAAACTACCGGGCGCGGCCGGCAAGGTCGATCGTGGTTCACGCCGCGCGGATCAGCTTTAGCGATCTCATTATTAACCCGACCGGCGATCCCGGCTCAACGCGCGATGCTGCTGACGATGCTGGCAGGTTTAGCGGTGGTTGAAGGGATTGAAGATACAACTCAGATTCATCTTGATCTAAAATGGCCGAATGATGTTGTCGCAATCACAAATGATCAAATGCCAAATGACAAATTAAGGAAAGTCGGTGGCATCTTGACCGAATGCTCTTTTCAAAACGATCGAGTCGAGTATGCGATTGTCGGCATTGGCCTGAATGTGAATGTCGATTTTTCGCAACAAGATGGATTGCGCAACAGCGCGACGAGTCTGATGGAGCTCAGCGGACTGCCGATCGATCGATTGGTAGTGTTGAAATCGATCGTGGGGCGTTTCATCGATCTATATAGTTGGCTCAACAATGAAGTGAAGCTGCGCGATGCGTGGCGGGCGCGCTTGATCAATTTGGGCCGCACGGTGCGCGTCCAATCGGGCGCGGATATTCTCGAAGGTTTAGCTGAAGCAGTGGATGTCGATGGCGCGTTGTTGCTGCGTACGGCCGATGGGCAAGTGCACCGGTTGTTATCGGGCGATGTGACTTTGCATGGATTTGCTTAGACATCGCCGGTTGGGCGGGGGAAATCATGCCGCAGATCGAATGGCAAGTCAGGGAGGACAACAGCGAACAGACGATCGTCAAGACGCCATCAACTTCTGCACGTCGCTGGCGGTTAAGTTTGATCGCATTGATGATTGTGTTGGGAGTAGGGTTAGGCGCGATCTATTCCAGCATCAAAGAACCTGCGCCTCGACCAACATCCGCCCCGACGATCACTCCCAATCCCACGCCAATACCAGCGACTGAAATGCCATCCTTAAACGCAACGATCGATCGCGAAGCGCAGGCGTTAGCTGACGGCGATTTCAAAACTTTCCTCTCGCTTCAAGATCAATCGGATGGACCGTGGTATCAATCGCAAGTTCGAAATTTTCGCGCGTGGGGACGACCACCGCGTGACGATCAGCACTTCGACTCGCCCTACTCCTATAAAAAATTTCAGCCAGAACCGTTTATGACCGATCGAATCTGGGTAGACATCCGACAATATCGCAATGGGACGTACTTCTATGAAGCACGCTTATATTTCAATGTAAACGGTCAGTGGTCGCACACTCGACCCGATGCGTCGTTTTGGTGGGGACAATATCGATCGCTGCAGTCTCAGCACTTTGACATACTCTATCCGCTAGAAGATAGCAATTTGATCTCCAGCGTAGAGGATCGATTTGAGACAGCCTACGTTCAAGTGTGTGCCGATCTAAATTGCTCAATCGATTCGACGCGGATCCAAATACATATCTCGCCCTTCGTTCAACAGCCTGACTGGACGAACTTCGATTTTCCTTACATCATCGTCTTACCCTCACCGCGCATCACCGGCATGTTCGATACTAATGACGCTGCCATGCTGAACCAGCGAGACGATCCAGTTATGCATATTGCTTACGAAAGTCTAACTTCACATCTGGTACAAGATCTATCGGGTGGCTATACTCGTTGGGCGAATGGTCGCGGTTGGTTTTATATGCAAGCCGTTGAAGCGTGGGAACTCAATCGGGTTTCGGCAAAACCGAATATGATGCAATTGCTACCGCCGTCTTCGCTGGCGAGTGATGTCCAACTCGCACGACTTGAATCGCTGTGGGATGGCCAAGATGTTCCATCCAATCCAGAGCAAGTTGCCAATTCGGTCATCTTCTTCATCGAGCAGAAGTACGGTCCAGAAAGTGTCAGCAAATTCCTGCAAGCGACCGGCCCGGCAAATTCTTTGGCCGAAGCGATCAAAAACAGTCTCGGCGTCGATGAGATACAATTTGAACAACAATGGAAGGATTGGCTGAAGCAGATCTATACTCAAGGGAGTTGATGCATGAGTCCTGACCTCGAATGGCAAGTTAGAGATGAAGCAGGCGAGCAAACGATCGTCAAGACGCCGGATCGATCGGCGCGCTGGCGCTGGAATCTCGTCGCGTTGATCATTGTGATCGGCGCGGGCTTGGGTATTGCGTATACGAACATCAAAGAACCTGCGCCCATACCTGCACCCACTGCCACAGTATTGCCCACACCCGTTCCCACGCTGACACCGCCGCCATTGATCGAGACGATCACGCGCGAGGCGTTGGCGTTGGCACAAGGCGATCGATCGACTTTCTTGGCCGTGCAAGATTTGAGCAATGGCCTATGGTATCAGTCGCAACAAAAAAACTTTGAGACATGGGGCGCGCCAGCGGGCGGCAGCCAACCATATGAAGTTCTCGATTCAGGCCAACTGCCGGATGGCGTCGCGTGGGCGGAAGTGGATCAATATCGCAGCGATCGATATTTTCGTGAGACGCGTTTCTATCGCGTGGTCGGCGGCGCGTGGTTCCATACCGCACCCGATCAATCTTTCTGGGGATCGGAACAATCTCTGGACACCGTCCACTTTCACGTGACGTTCGCCGATAAAGATCGCGAATTGGCACAGTATGTCATCTTTCGTTTTGAAGATGTGTATGAAAGATTGTGCCGCGATTTGAATTGTCCGCAGCAGCGGCAATGCATCGAAGGCTTAATCGATAATCTGGTGGGCTGCAGCGATTATCCGCGCGTGCTGACGATCACCCTGCAGCTGCTGCCCGCCGCAGATCGATCGGACTGGATCATCTATCGCGGGGCAGAATTTATCAGCTTGCCCTCGCCGCGGATAACCGGACTGTACAATCGTTGGTGGTCTGAGAATGATCCGATTCAACGCACAGCCTACGATAGTTTGATTTTCCCGATCGCGCATCTGGCCTCCGGCGATTCCAATCGGTGGGCAGCTAATCTGGGCGGCAATTGGTTTCTGGAAGCGATCGCCGGTTGGGAATTGCATCGCTCGGAAATTATTCCCGCGGACGTGCGTTTGGATCAAGCGCAACAGCTATATTCCAGTCTCTTAGCCGATGTTCAGTTGATCCCGCTGGACACCGTCTGGACGTGGCACGTCGATCAAGATCCCAGCATGGGCGCTAACAACGATCGGGGACAAATCGAAGCCGAAGCAGTGATCGCTTACATCGAACAGCAGTATGGATCAGACGGCCTGGTCAAATTCTTGAATGCCCTCGGCCCGGCCTCTGCATTTGAGCCTGCACTGCAAGCTTCATTGGGCATAAATTATCCGGAATTCAATCGGCGCTGGCTGGCGTGGCTCAATAAAGAATGAGAGCTGGCAAATATTTTCTCACCAGCCCGCCCCCTCACTATCGCTCCATTCACAAAGCAGATATAATTTGATCGAGACACACGCGGGGGTACGAACGTGAGTGAACTGACATGGCGCCTGAAATTGAGTGGGATGTTGATACTTCAACGCACAGTCAGACGATCGTTAAAACTCCGCCACTCCGATCGCCATCGCCACGCAATCGGATTGTAGTGTTACTCGTCGTCGTCTTCGGTGTCACGTTGGGCGTGATCTATCGATCGATCCCGGAACCGCCCCGGCCACCTTCACTGACGATTCGTCCCACGCCCACCATCGCCGTGTCGATCGATTCCGTGATCGATCAAGAAGCGCGCGCCCTCGAACGCGGCGATCCTCAAGTCTTCATGCGCTTGCAAGACTCCGCCGATCCGCAATGGCGGACCCAACAGATCAATTCATTCAAAAAATGGGGCGAACCGCCCGATTACAGCGACTTATATACGATCGTGGTGAGCGGCACGCTGGGCAGTGATCGAATGTGGGTTGATATCAGTCAAGCGCGCGACGGGCAATTTTTTCGTGAGACGCGCTTCTATCGATTGACAAACGGTCAGTGGGTACGGACCGCACCCGATCATTCTTTGTGGGGCGACGAGCGATTGCTGCGCACCAATCATTTCGATCTGATTTTTCATGAGGGCGATAATTATCAAGCCCAAATTATGGCGCAGCAATTGGAAAAGTTTTACAACCGCGTGTGTCAGGATCTGAATTGCACGCTGGGCAAACCGATCGATTCATTAGTCATCCGCGTATGCAGAGTCTTAGATTGCAGCGATGCGGCCGGCTTCGATCCCAATCCAGTGCCGCAATTTACACTAATCATCTCACCAACTGCACAGGCGACAACCGTGAGCGGTAATATTGATCAGCATATAACAGTCACCATGTCATCGCCACGCTTGAGCGGTTTATATTTTCAGTCGTTATACAATAGCGCGCCGGGTAATGACGAACCGATCGTACGTATGGCGATCAATAAATTATTTGTGCCGCACTTTGTTGCTAAAGTTGCTTCTGGCGCACTTGATCGCCAAGCAAGGCAAGGCGAGTTGTTTGTTAACTACATTACGGAGTGGGAGATCAATCG
This sequence comes from Anaerolineae bacterium, assembly GCA_041497495.1. Classification (GTDB taxonomy): domain Bacteria; phylum Chloroflexota; class Anaerolineae; order Fen-1058; family Fen-1058; genus JBGQGR01. The sequence goes on from JBGQGR010000022.1 coordinate 9,437, forward strand.
CATCATCCCCATTCCTGCATTCGCGGATGACATCGCGATGCTTTCGTCCATAAAAAATGTAAAAGAAACAGATTGGCTAACACTCGATGAGTTATGGGCAGCAACATCAACTAATGATCTGCCCGAGTCCCGGATTAATTTGTTAGGCACTGAAACCTGGTCGGTAATTCGATTCATCGAATCAGCATATGGCCCGGAAGGTGTTGTGCAATTTCTCAACGCAATTGGTCACAGGCAATCTTTACAAGATGTAGTTGAGAACACTTTTTATTATCGTTATAGCGAGTTCGAGAAACTTTGGCGAGCGTGGCTGAAGAACCATGTAACGCAATGATCCACAGATGAAACACCATGAGTCCTGAGATCGATTGGCAAGTACAAGACGATCACGGCAAGGAAGAGATCGTTCATACGCCGCAGCCTCGATCGCCGCGCTGGCGGCCAATCGCGATTGTGGTAGTCATTGCGATCGGCGTCGCGTTGGGCGTGATCTATCGATCGATTCCCGAACCGCCCACACCACCAATCCCGACACCGATTCCCACTCCACCGATCACCCAAACGATCGATCAAGAATCACAGGCGCTAGCCTTCGGCCGCATGCAGGCTTTTATAGACTTGCAAGACCCTGACGATTCGATCTGGCAACAAAAACAGTCGCGGGCGTTCAGGGCTTGGGGACGACCAGCCGCCGGCGATCTATACACTATCGTCGAGAGTGGCACGCTGTCCGATGATCGAGTCTGGGCCGATGTGATTCAGTTCCAAGACGATGAATATTTCCGCCAGACGCGCTTCTATCAATTGCGCAATAATCACTGGCGTCGAATCGCGCCGCCGATCGACGCAGCCTTCTGGGGAGAAGAGCAGACGGCACAGACTCAGCATTTCGATCTCGTCTATCGAGCCCAGGATGCGGCCGGGGCTCACCTCTTAGCCGATCAGCTTGAAGTATTCTACCAGCGGGTATGTCAAGACGTAGAATGTGATGCGGTTAAATCTTCGAACAATCAACGGCTGACGCTGGTGCTTCTGCCTGATATTGCTACCACCGCCAGCCTAGGTGGAACAAACTTCAGTGTGCCAATTACCTATGCTTTGCCGTCGGCGCGCCTCACGGGTTTATATTTTCAGGACCTAACTGCCGAGATACCAGATCAAAATCAACTCAGCAACGCGGATGACTATGGCTATATCGAGAGTACCTTGCTCGCTTCGATTGTATTTGCAGCTACGGGTGATCCAGAACGCTGGGCAAATACCCAAGAGGGGTCCATACTGGTCGGGATGATTGCGAACTGGGAACAGGCTCGCATTGAACCGAACCAACTTGGTTACGATGACACTTACTGGCGAAATGTGCTCAGCGTCAATCAAACCCAACTGCCGTTAGAAGCGCTGTGGACTTCCTGGCCGCTGACGTATACTCAGGCGGTCAACGAATTGATGTGGGCCGAATCTTCCGCGTTGATCAAGTTTATGGATCAACAATATGGAGCCCAACCCATCGTAGAGTTTCTGCATGCGCTCGGCCCGGCCACCTCACTGCGGGATGCGATCGAGTCCACGGGATTGGTTTACAATGACTTCGAGAAGAACTGGCAGACGTGGCTGAACAAGAATTTTCCGAAGTAAGATCGATGCGATGAGTCCAGAGATCGATTGGCAAGTACAAGGCGATCACGGTAAGGAAGACATCGTTCATACCTTGCAGCCTCAAGCGCCGCGCTGGCGACCGATCGCGATTATGCTCGTCATTGCGATCGGCGTCGCGTTGGGCGTGATCTATCGATCGATCCCCGAACCGCCGAGAACCCCGACGCCGACCCCGACGATCGTCGCACTGCCGCCACTGATTGCCGAAGTGGTCGATCGAGAAGTTCAAGCCTTGGCGAACGGCGATAAAGACGCATTCCTATCGATTCAAGATCCAAATGATGCGAGTTGGTATCAAGCGCAAGCCGATGCGTTTGCGGCGTGGGGACAAGCGCCCGCGACCAATCCGGAATATACCGTGATTGAAACGGGCACGCTGGCGGATAATCGCATGTGGGTGGACGTGCGGCAGTGGCATGGTGAATTCAGTTACGTGCGCGAGACGCGTTTTTATCGATTGCGCGATAATCGCTGGTTGCGCACTCGGCCTGATGTGTCGTTTTGGAGTGGACAAGATGCGCGGCTGTCGACAACGCATTTCGAGGTGATGTATCCCAAAGAGGATCTGTCGTTGGCGCAGATCATCGTCGATCGCTTCGAGCGTGCGTATGTCGCGGTCTGCGGCGATCTACATTGCGAGATCGGTCCGACGAGCCGCGTGCTACCGCAGGTTTTAACCATGACGCTGGTATTGACGCAGACTGATACTTTCACCACGATCGACCAAGGGCAGTACGTGACGATCACGTTTCCCTCGCCGCGCATGCTGCGCATTGCCGATCGCTGGGGCGTGCCGGACGATTCGATCGACGCCATGGCGATCGATCAGCTGGTTGTGCCGGTCGCGCGCATCGTGTCCGGCGGAGCCGATCGCTGGTTCAAGTCTAGCGACGGAGTGTTGTTTTTCAACGCGATCGCCAAATGGGAACGTCCGCGCGCGAAGTCGGTGACGAGCGAATTCTTTGTGATTGACAATCGGACTAACC
>JBGQGR010000023.1:0-11948 GCA_041497495.1 Anaerolineae bacterium
ATACTGCGGTGAGTGTAGCATGGTGAATTTCCTTTCTTGGCTTGAATCTTAGATTTTGTTCTGCTTACTGGGACGGCGGCAATCGGCGCATAGCCCAAACAGCGCCACATGATCCATGTCAACTTTGAAGTGGTGCTTCTTTAGCACCGCCTCGCTTAGCGTCTCGATCAGTCCGTGATCGATCTGCACGATCTGATTGCAGTTGCGGCAGACCAGATGATGATGCGGCCTTTCGCCGGCAGCTTCGTAATATTTTTGCCCGCCCCACTGCATCGCCACAACCAACCGCAGCTCGCACAGAAAATCCAGCGTCCGATAGATCGTCGCGCGGCTGATAGCCAGATTTTTGGCGTGCACGCGCGCATAGACCGCTTCCGGCGTCAGATGCCCGCTCGCTTTGCGCACGGCTTCGAGAATCACGTGCCGCTGCGGCGTCAGTCGATGGCCGTGGCCATGCACGGCGCTGGCTAAGTCAGCGGTAGAATGGGTAGCGGGAGCTTTCAGTTCAGTCATCGCTCTATATCCTTATTGCGACCAATTGCAATAACGATTTTACCACATTATACACGCAACCGGCTCACTGGGTTCAAAAAACAAACAAAAAGCCCAACTCCACGCCTAGAAGCTGGGCTTTGATTATTAAAAGCGCCTTTATCGAGAATCGTTACGCAAAATGTCGATCAAGGAATTGGCTAGCAAGTCCGCGGCGCGATTCGTCGATCGATGCCTGCGGCGGATCAGCGCGATCTGCCAATCGGGCAGCGCGGCATCGCTCAGCTTTAGCTCGATCAATGAGCCCGATTGAACTTCCAATCTCGCCGAGATTTCGGGAATGATGCTGACGCCCACGCCCGCGATCAACATGCCTTTCACTAACTCCACCGGACTCAACTCGATCCAATTTTTTCCGCCGGCGATCGAGGCCGCTTTGACTTCTTCCAGGAACGCCTGATAGGCCGGGCCCCAATATGAAACGAGTAAACGCTCCGCAGCTAAATCCGATCGGGCAGCTGAGCTCGATCGGGCTAAGGGATGATTCGATCCGACGGCGCAGATCAACTTCGATCGAAACGTGCCGATCGTTTCGATCTGCGGATGAACGATCGGGCCGGAGATCAGCGCGAGCTGGACGACATCATCCAACAACAGGCCGGGCGATTCCCACGAGTGCGCCGATCGAACTTGCACTTCGATATCGGGCTGCGCTTTTTGAAAAGCGACGAGCGCGGGCGCGAACAGATACGCGCCGGTCGTCACCGTCACCGCAATGCTGACGCGTCCGCCCGATCCTTTATGCGCGGAGTGAACAGTTTCTCTGCCCTGCTTGATCACATCGAGCGTACGCTGCGCGTAAGAAAGGAAAACTTCGCCTTCAGTCGTTAGGGCAACCCCGCGGCCCTGCCGTCGAACGAGCGTCGCGCCGAGTTCACGTTCGAGCGAACGCAGTCGATCGCTGATCGTCGGTTGGCCGAGATTCAACTCGGCGGCGGCGCGGCTGAGGCTGCGATGTCGAGCGACTGCGATGAAGGCGAGAAGTTGATCTTCGGTCATAGATTGTCAACTGTCATTCTAAGGAGCGTAGCGACGAGGAATCTCTGCCTCTATCGACGAATATTGTCGACAGTCATAGAGATTCTTCGCTTCGCCCAGAATGACAAACAAGTATCGATTTTTCCGATATGCGGTATCGCTGATTGATGATTGATCGAATGCTGAAGGTGATTATACTGTAAAACGTAAGGCTTACTTCGTATTGCGTAAGCAACGAATTACGCAGCGCGCCATACGCATTCGAAATGAGGGGCATGATTGTGACCATAACTTCCCAAGCCGTCTTCAGCCAACGCGCTGCGTTTTATACTACCAGTGCGGCCCACACGGATAAGAATGTTCTCAATCGAGTCGCCGAATTAGCGCTGCCACAGCCTCAGCATGTTGTGTTGGACGTTGCCACCGGCACCGGCCACACTGCGTTCGCGCTCGCGCCATTCGTTCGAGAAGTGATCGCGATCGATATAACGATCGAGATGCTGAGCGAGGGCCGCAGGTTGAAAACCGAGCGCGGCGTGGCGAACGTGGAATTTCGTTTGGCCGATGTGCATGAATTACCATTCGATGATCGATCTTTCGATATCGTGACCTGCCGTCGAGCAGCCCATCACTTTGTGAACATCGAAAAATCTTTGGATGAAATGAAGCGCGTACTTGCCTATGGAGGCTGCCTGGTGATCGACGATCGCAGCGTGCCGGAAGATGATTTCGTCGATGCGACCATGAATCGATTGGATTGGTTGCACGACGAGTCGCATGTGCGCCAATATCGATCGAGCGATTGGGAACGCAAGCTGATCGATGCCGGATTCACGATCGAAATGATCGAGCCGTACACCCGGCATCGACCATTGTCGTCGCTGACGGATAATGTCGATCCGAAGAAGGTGGCGGAGATTCGATCGATCATTGCGGCGTTATATGAATCGCAGCGCGCGGCAATGAATGTAGTCGAGAGAGATAGAGAAATTTACACGAATCACTGGTATGTGATTATTGCGGCTAAAAAAGGATGAGGGACGAAAGCAGAGGGATTCACTTATGCCGCAGCTGCTGATATGTTTTGACTAAAGTCGAATCGTCGAGAGCCTGCTCGAACAAGCGCAGCCACTGGAGAACATATTTGTCATCAAGATTATCCGCCTGACGGCGGATAATGTTTTCAACGTCGATTTGATCTTGGGGACGGATTGAGATCATTTTGTAAATGATCAAATCTTCGGGAGTGCAGACTTGAGCGGTTAAGCCCGGTTCTAATTCAATCGATCGGGCGCGCTGGATGGCGGACCGATCAAAATCGACGTCGGCTAATTGCAGATCGATCCTGATCCCGTTTTGATCTTTAACAAATAGGACGCCGTTGCGCTGCAGAGCTTGAAGCGGATTGGATTGTAACGGAGTGTAATCGGGCTTCAAAACATCCAGCAAGTGTTGAGCCGCATCGCGATCGAGCAGCACTTTGAAATCGATGTCTTCCGTCGCGCGTGGACGCGCCCAGACGCTGACGGCGATCCCGCCGATGACGGCTGAGGCAATACCCACTTTAGACAGGCGCTGTTGCAGATTAACGAGAGATTGATAGAGCGGATTCATTGAGGATGATCTTTTAGCCAGTGCGCGAGTTTGACCAACCGGCGCTGTCGTTCGATCAACTCGGCCTCGCGCTCGACCATGTGGGCTTGTTCTTCAGCCTGGAAACGCGGCGCAAAAGCAGCATATAGTAGCGCGTAGATGCGCAGACTTTCTTGAATGCTCATCTCGCGCAGCAGGCGCGTTTCTTCGACTTCGATTTCCGTCCAGCGGGTGCGCAGGGTGCTCAGATCTTGCATGCAGCTATTATACCTTGATTCAATTGCGGTTGTCGCGCGAAAATGGCGAGTGAAAAGTGATATACTATTTGCATGACGACTTATGAATCGAAAGGCCGATCGATTTGGCAGGTTCTCCGTGAAGGCGACGCGCTATTCGCGGGCGAAGGCGCGGTCTATGAGGCTGTGCGTCGGCTTGCACGTCGACTTGATGAAGAACAAATTCCTTATGCGCTGATCGGTGGGATGGCCTTGATCTCGCATGGTTATCGGCGCTTCACTGAGGATGTGGACATTCTCTTGACCGCAGAAGGCTTGACGCTCTTTCGAGAAAAATGTGGCGGGCGCGGCTATGTTCCGGCGTTTGCGGGTGCGCAAAAAACATTCCGTGACACGATCGGCAATGTCAGGATTGAGATTATTACAACCGGTGAGTATCCCGGTGATGGCAAACTTAAACCGGTTGCGTTTCCTGATCCGTCACAAGTCTCGATCGAGCGTGAAGGCATTCGGATCATTCAATTGGAAAAATTGATCGAGTTGAAACTCGCTTCAGGCTTATCCGCTCCGCATCGATTGCGCGATCTGGCCGATGTGCAGGATTTGATCATGAACCTGAATCTGCCGATCGATCTGGCCGATCGATTGGATGCTAGTGTGCAAGATGAGTATCGGCGGTTGTGGAAAGCGGGACAGGCAGAGAATGATGAGCGAGACTGATTTTGATCGCGCAGTGCGTGAAGCGATCAATGATGTCAATTACGATATGGTCCCCGTTCTGGCGAAACTGTCGCCCGAACAACGCTTTGCTTCGCCGTTCATTCTTGGACGCTATCACCAAAAGCACTAAACGATTTCAAGCCAATTCATCTATAAGGGGATAGTATGACGACCAGTAACACAGACTTTTTCGGCGCACGCGATACGTTCGATACCGGATCAGGCAAGGCGGCGATCTATCGCTTGAGTCAACTAGAGAAAAAAGGCATCGCCAAGATCGATCGATTGCCGTTTTCGATCAAGGTGCTGCTCGAATCAGTGCTGCGCAGTTATGACGGGCACATCGTGACCGAAGACGATGTGAAGACATTGGCGAACTACAATGCCAAGTCGCCCGCACAAGTGGAAGTTCCTCTTCATCTGGCGCGCGTGATTATGCAGGACTTCACCGGCGTCCCGGCAATCGTCGATCTGGCCGCGATGCGATCGGCTGCGCAGAGATTGGGCGGCGATCCGGCGAAGATCAATCCGCTCATTCCGGTCGATCTGGTGATTGATCATTCGGTGCAGGTCGACTATTACGGACAAGCCAACGCACTGCGCTTGAATGCTGACATTGAGTTCGAGCGCAATCGCGAGCGCTACGAATTTTTGCGCTGGGGTCAGCAGGCCTTCGACAATTTCCGCGTGGTGCCGCCCGCGACCGGCATCGTGCATCAAGTCAATCTCGAATACCTCGCGAAAGTTGTGTTGCAGCGTAATGGCGTCGCGTTCCCTGATACGCTCGTCGGCTGCGACAGTCACACGACGATGATCAACGGACTCGGCGTGGTCGGTTGGGGCGTGGGCGGCATCGAGGCTGAAGCCGTGATGCTCGGTCAGCCGTTGTATATTCTCACGCCGAAAGTGGTCGGCTTCAAACTGCATGGTCAACTGCGCGAAGGCGTGACTGCGACCGATCTCACTTTGACCGTGACGCAGATACTGCGCAAGCACGGCGTCGTCGATAAGTTTGTCGAATTCTATGGCAAGGGTCTGGATCAGATCGGCTTGGCCGATCGCGCGACGATTGCGAACATGAGTCCCGAATACGGCGCGACGATGGGCTACTTCCCGATCGATTTTGAAACGATCAATTATCTGCGCCGCACGGGTCGATCAAATGAAGAAGTGATGCTGGTCGAACGCTATGCCAAGGAACAAGGCTTATTCCGATCGGATAGCTCACCCGATCCGGAATTTACGGAAACGCTTGAACTCGATCTATCGATCGTCGAACCGAGTCTCGCCGGCCCGAAGCGCCCGCAGGATAAAGTGACCGTCTCGGCGATGAAGCGATCGTTTGCGCAGTCCTTGGTCGCATCGATCAACGATCGGGGTTTTGGCTTGACCGAAAAAGATCTCGATCGCAAATCAGTAATCAGCAATCAGCAACCAGCAATTGGGCATGGTGCGGTCGTCATCGCCGCGATCACATCCTGCACCAACACTTCGAATCCATCCGTGATGTTGGGCGCAGGGTTGCTCGCCAAGAAAGCCGTCGAGCGCGGCTTGAAGCCGCCGGCGTATGTGAAGACCAGCATGGCGCCCGGATCGAAAGTGGTCACGGAATATTTGAACGCTGCGGGCGTGATGCCGTATCTTGAACAAATCGGCTTCGGCGTGGTCGGTTATGGCTGCACGACGTGCATCGGCAATTCCGGCCCGCTGCCCGATGCGGTCACGAATGCGATCAATGATGGCAACTTGGTTGCAGCGGCCGTGCTAAGCGGCAACCGAAATTTTGAGGGCCGCGTCAATCCGATGACGAAAGCAAATTATCTAGCCTCGCCGCCGCTCGTCGTCGCGTATGCGCTGGCCGGAACGGTCGATATCGATCTCACGACCGAACCGATCGGTGTGGACAAGAACGGCAAGCCGGTGATGCTCAAAGAAATCTGGCCGACGCAAAAAGAAGTCAGCGATGCCATGGCGCAATCGGTCAAGCCGGAGATGTTCAAGAAGTCGTATGGCAATGTATTTGGCGAGAATGCGCAGTGGAATGAAATTCCGATCACGGGCGGCGAACTGTATGAATGGAATGAAGCGTCCACCTACATTCAAGAGCCGCCGTTCTTCGATGATCTTACGCTCGAGGTGAAACCGATTCAACCTATCAGCGATCTGCGTGTGCTGGCGATCTTCGGCGACTCCATTACCACCGATCATATTTCGCCCGCCAGTAACATTGCCGAAAACAGTCCGGCCGGATTGTATTTGAAATCGAAAGGCATTCAGAAGAAAGACTTCAATCAATATGGTACGCGCCGCGGCAACGATCGCGTGATGACGCGCGGCACATTCGCCAACATCCGCATCAAGAACTTGATGGTGCCCGGTGTCGAAGGCGGCGCGACAATCAAGTATCCCGAAGCGAAGCACATGACGATCTACGATGCGGCGATGGCTTACAAGGCCGAAGGTCGATCGCTGATGGTGATTGCCGGTAAAGAGTACGGCAGCGGATCGAGCCGCGACTGGGCGGCGAAAGGTCCATATCTGCAAGGTGTCAGGGCTGTGATTGTTGAATCGTTCGAGCGGATTCACCGCAGTAACTTGGTGGGCATGGGAATTTTGCCATTGCAATTCAAAGAGGGACAGAATGCGGCCTCGCTTGGCTTGACGGGCAAAGAAGTGATCGACATCGTTGGCTTTGATGATAATCTCAAGCCGCGACAGGATATTACTATCAAAGCGAGGAAAGATGACGGTTCGATCGTCGAATTCAAAGCGACCGTGCGCATCGATACGCCGATCGAGGTGGAGTATTATCGGAATGGTGGCATCTTGCAGACGGTACTGAGGAAGTTAGTCAAGGAAGGATAAGGAAGTCACATTCAACCTCCCGAAGGTTTGAAACCTTCGGGAGGTTTTTTTACCGATTTGTTGACGGTGAAAGGAAATAGCTCTATGCTGATTGCGTAGTGCGGACATCGATTTGCAAGGGGGTGCAAAAATGAAACGTCTCAGTCTGCGTTTAAGTGGCGCTGTTACTGCCTGGCTTTTGTTAACCTCGCTCGTTTCCCCAGTCGCGGCTCAATCAAAGTCCGTTGTCGTTCAGCGCCGCGATGCCGATATGACAATCCTAACGAATGGCGACGTGCAAGTCATTGAAACCTGGCAAGTGCAATTCAGCGGCGGCCCGTTTACCTCCGCGTTTCGATCGATACCGCTGAACAAAGTGACAAGCATCGATGGCTGGAGAGTGGCCGACGAAACGCAGTCATACCAACAGGTGAACAAAGGCAGCAGCAAACAGCCTTATACGTTTGAGTACACCATCGGCGACGGATTGATGAAAGCCACGTGGTTCTTCCCCTCAACAACCGATCAAACGCGGACGTTCAAAGTCGGCTACACCCTACACGGCGCCCTGCGGATCGATCCGGCGGGCGATCAATTCTACTGGAAGTTCATCGAAGCTGATCGAGGCTATACCATCAATACTTCACAGGTGGTTCTGCATCTGCCTGCGAAATTTGATTCTAACCAACTGAAGTTCACCATGTACCAAAATGGCGTCGAACAGTTTGGCGCACGATGGGTTGATGCTCAAACGCTTGAGTTCACGGGCGGATCGTTTGCTGGCGGAGTTGAGTGGGAGATTAGAGCGCAGTTTCCGCATGGTGTAGTCACCGCTAGTGCACCTGCGTGGCAAGCTAATGAGAATCAAACAAGCGATCCGCAGAATTCAGTAGCAGTACCGATCTCTCCACAAAGTCAAACAAACAACCAGGGAATTGGTGTAATTCCAGCTGTGATCCTCGCCGTAGTATTTCTGGTAGCTGTTTTTATGATTTATCTGGCCGTTGTTCAGTCTAATGCCACAGAAGGGGATTTATCGGATGTTACAGATAATTCAAACTCTTCTGGGCGATCGACTCGACGACAGCCACATCGTCGAGACGACTGGGAAGATGCTAAGCAATTTCCTAGAGATGATGGTAATCGATGGTCGAGAGATCGCGACTGGGATAGTTCGGATCGCAGTAGTTCATCTAGCGATCACGATAGTGGTGGAGGTGGCGGCGGAAGCGGATCGAGCGGCTTTGGTTAATGGCTGAATCGTTATGAAAAAGAACAGCGGGACTCGATCGGCCGATCGAGTCCCGCCGTGTTTTCTTAATCAGCAACCGTTAAGCGTCGATGTGGGCCAAGTATGCTTCGACCATCAACACACTCAAATCCTCAACGCGTTATTTCTTGTCGAATTGAATTTCAATTTGACCGATAAATTCATCGAACGCAACGGCTGCATCAACTGGTATATGATCGTCGGGCGATTCGAGTGGATGCCAATGCCAGTCGCCCGTGTTATCTGCGCCAAAAACCCGATGATTATCTTTGATCCAAGCGAAAGAAGTTCGGCCCGTTGCCTCGTTGAAAAAAGTATCGATGAACGATCCATCGCCTAAATACGCCCGCAGTTGCAGCCAAGTAATGCCGGAGGCGATGGTTGATACTCCGGTAACGATCGATGAAGCAGCACAAGCCGTTGACACTTGATGCTCAAAAGATTCAAGCGTCAGACCAGCCATTGAGCGAGTTCCTCTAGCGCGGTGACATCACTGGCGGCGGCCTCCCAGTCTTGATAATCTTTTTCAACTGCATACGAGTGCGCTTGAGGAATGTGATTCGCCGTCCATTGCTGCTCGAACTCGGCAAACTGCATGGCATATTTTTGCTCGAACGCGGCCATATGTGTGTGCGCTGATTCAAGGCGCAAGCGCACCAAATCTTTTAGAGCGATACTCAGGGCCACGTCCGGGCGCGATTCGCCTGTCAAGCGACGCAGTACGTTGTAGGCAGGTTTGGGGATCACGACGGATTCGGTAATCATGCTTAACCTCCACGGTTAAAGCCATTCTACCACGCAACTGTACTCACTAAGCAACGGGACTCGATCGACCGATCGGGTCCCGCTGCTTTTCTTGATGAGAAACAGTTACGCGTCGAGGTGGGCCAAGTACGCTTCGACCATCAACACGTTCGATCCGGCGCGCTTGATCACATCCAAATGCGTTTGCGCCGATGAGACTTCTTCCAATTGTTCATTCACGAACCACTGCAAGAAGTTCTGCGCGATGTAATTCTTCTCGGCGATCGACAGCGTAACCAGATCGTTGATCTGATTGGTCGTGCGCACTTCCGCATCGAGCGCGAGCTGCGCGGCTTCTTCGGCCGATTTGAAATCATTCTGCACAGCCGCAATCGCCGGCATGACGACTTTGCCGCCCGCATCCAAAATGAATTTCACGAACTTCATGGCGTGCTCGCGTTCTTCATCGGCCTGCTTGAAAAACATCTTCGCCAGACCTATCAGGCTTTGGTTCTCGAAGTAAGCGGCGATGGCGATGTACTGATTCGAATTGCCGAGTTCGCAGCCGACTTGCTGATTGAACGCGGCCGCGATCTTGTCATTGATCAACATGGTTCATGCTCCTTAATAAAAATTTTGAAACTATCTGGCTATCATTATAACGGACAGCCTGCCAATCGAGTAGCGCAGAATGTCGATGAAAAATTTGACACTTGTCTATCTCGGCACGAAATCGGCTATAATACTGTCGTTCGATCTTAGTGAATGAGGATAGCATGCCGATCAAAACCAAGAACGCGAAGAAAATTGTCGAGCCGGGCACGCGTTACCCGAATGATGTGCGCCTGGCGATCGAAATGGAGCAGGGCTATCCATTATCCGTAGCTCAGGATATGCTGCTGCGCAAGTTGGCCACTGAAGGCAAGACGACCGTGCGCGTGGCCGTCGATAAATTGATCGAGATTCGGCCTCAACCCCAATTCCGCTGATACTCAGTCCTATGCCGACAATACGATTGATCTCAATCGTTCGACGCGGCCACGCCCAACTTCTGATTTCTAACTTCCAACCTCCGATCTCATAATCTCCAACTTCAACAGGCTTGATGATGCTCAAAGAATCACCCTATTGGTGGGACACCGCACCGATTTTTCCCGATCATTCCAATCGACCGATTCCAACGAAGGTCGATGTGGTCGTGATCGGCGGCGGTTACACCGGCCTCTCGACCGCGCGCAGCTTGGCGAAGAGCGGCGCGAAAGTGATCGTGCTGGAAAAGGAAACGATCGGCTGGGGTGCTAGTTCGCGCAATGGCGGCCAAGTGTTGACCGGCCTGAAAGTTGGTGTGAGCAGTTTGATTAAAAAATTTGGTCTTGAGCGTGCGCGCGAACTGTACAACTCTTCGCTGGCCTCGATCGATTTTACGGAGCAGCTGATCGCCGATGAGCAGATCGAATGCGAATACGAGCGGGCTGGTCACATCGATGCGGCCTTCAAGCCGAAGCATTTCGATCACTTCAAGCATACTGCCGAAATTCTGGAACGTGACTTCAATCATCCGGTCAAGCTGGTGGCTCGATCGGATCAGCACAGCGAACTCGGCACCCATTACTATCACGGCTTGATGATCGACGAGCGCAGCGGCCAAGTGCATCCGGCGAAATATGTGCGCGGCTTGGCGTTAGCGGTCGAGCGTTACGGCGTTGAGCTGCACGAAAAAACGCCTGCCCTGAAAATTGAGAAGGCACAATCGGGTTTCAAGATCACCACGCCGCGCGGATCGATCTCAACTCACGATGTTGTGGTCGCCACCAATGGTTACACTGATCAAGCTGCACAAAAAATCCGGCGGCGAGTGTTTCCCGTCGGCTCGTATATCATCGCCACCGTGCCGCTGCGATCCGATGTTGCGGAAAAAATTCTGCCAAACCATCGCGTCGTGTTCGATTCAAAAAATTTCTTATACTATTTCCGTTTATCGGCTGATAACCGCCTGTTATTTGGTGGCCGTGCGCAGTTCACGCCGTCGACGCCGAACAGCACACGCACCAGCACCGAAATTTTACGGCGTGGCATGATCGAAGTGTTTCCTGAATTGGCCGATGTTCAAGTCGAATATGTGTGGAGCGGCAACGTGTGCTTCACGCTTGATAAGTTCCCGCGTAGCGGCCGAATGGACGGCGTCTACTATGCGTTAGGTTACGGCGGGCACGGCGTGGCGATGTCCACTTATCTCGGCGCGCAATTAGCCGCAACGATCAGCGACCAGCCCGGCCGCAATCCATTTGAAGATTTTTCTTTCCCCGCGATTCCGTTATATGAGGGTCGACCGTGGTTCTTGCCTTTCGGCGCGTTATACTATAAAGTGATGGACCTGATCAGCTGATCGATGATCAGCACAGTGGGCCAACTCAACCGTTCGGGTTAAGCTGTCGTCCGATCGATATTCCCGCATCACGAAGTGGTTTGTCTTGTTGCGATTCCGACACATTATCCCTGCGCTGCTGATCGTCACAACCCTCCTCGTTGTCAGCCGTCCGTCCGTGCAAGCCATTTCGCCTTTTGACCCGGTGCCGATCGAGCCGCTGCCCGATGGCGCAGTGATCGAAACGGTTCTGTCGCAACCGCGCTACATGGTTGCCATGGACTTTACGCCGGATGGCCGTTTGTTGTATACCGAGCGCTCCGGAAATGTCAGCATGCTGATCGGCAACACGCCGGTGGTCAACCCCGTGATTACTTTCAGCACGGACAATCAGGGCGAGCGCGGTTTGTTGGGCATCGCCGTCGATCCGAATTTCAGCAGCAATCATTACGTGTGGGTTTATTACACTCATCCAGCCGGCTCTTCAGGCTATTGCAGCGGCCTGACCAATCGCGTGGTGCGCTTTACTTTAGGCAACAACAATATCGGCACCAATCCGCAGATCGCCGGTTGTTTTCCGGTCGACGTGTTCATCACAATTCACAATGGCGGCAATTTGCATTTTGGGCCGGATGGCAAATTGTAC
>JBGQGR010000024.1:0-11817 GCA_041497495.1 Anaerolineae bacterium
CTAGCGCCGGCTCAAACGAGTTGGCGCTTTTGTTTTACTGCACGCGTTATAAGGCTGACGTGTTACAATATCGTCCACCTCAACTGGAGATCGATCGATGGACTGCCGCATTGGCCGCGGAACGTGTTACATCGCGCCGTCAATTTCATCTGCCGAAGCGATGACTTGGCTGACTGAACTCGAACTTCTGATCCAACCCAATCGATGGACACCAGTTGAGTAATCGCGATGAGTCGATTGATCGGCGTTGTGTTGATCGTCATTTCAGCGGCAGCTTTTGGCACGCTCGCAATTTTCGGCCGTTACGCCTATGCCGATGGCTTGGACACTTTCACCATCCTTGCGCTGCGGTTTTCGATCGCGGCGTTGATCATGGCGGTTCTGCTGATCGTTCGACGTGAGTCATGGCCACGCGGTCGATCGCTAATCCAGTTAATCGGGATGGGCGCGTTGGGCTATGTCGGTCAATCGTTTTCATATCTCACCGCCATTCACTACGCATCCGCCGGTTTAGTCGCGCTGCTATTGTATCTTTATCCCGCGTTCGTGGCGATACTCTCCGCCATATTCCTCAAAGAAAAATTCACGCGCTTAAAAATTGCTGCACTGATTATCGCCACACTCGGCGCAGCGTTGACGGCCAATCCGCAAGGGGGGACCTGGACGGGTATTCTGTTGGCTATCTCGGCCGCCGCGATCTATTCAGTCTACATCATCGTTGGCACCAACGTTCTGAAACGTGTTTCAGCCATTCAATCCTCGACGGTGATCTTTGCTGGAGCCGGTATGGTGTTCTCGGCTTTGGCCATCGTCAATGGACCGCAGCTACCGCACAGTTCATCAGGTTGGGCAGCGATAATCGCAATTATCAGCGTTGCCACAATTTTGCCCGTTGTGGCCTTTCTCGCGGGACTACGGCGCATCGGCCCGACAAATGCGTCGCTGCTGTCAACACTTGAGCCAGTCGTCACGGTGTTGTTAGCCGCATGGCTCTTTGGCGAAGTTCTACAATCAGCAACCTTGATGGGTGGCGGATTAATTTTGATCGCCGTGATACTATTGACCCGCAGTGAACTGAATCGAGCAGATCGCCAACCCGATCAAATTGATTTGACTTGATGGATCGATCGACGCTATACTTGTTGCCAGCCGATCGGTTCAGCTAGCCCCACAAGTTACTTAGAGGAGATCAATATGCTGTCTAACCTCTCGCGTCGCTTGACTTACCTGAATGCCTTGTTGTACGCCACCCTGGGCGCACTGCTGTTCATTCTGCCAGAGCAACTCGCGCCGGTATTTGCCTGGAAAGTATCACCGTTCATGACGATGACGATCGGCGGCTGGTGCTTGGGCAATGCGTGGCTGGCTTTGCTCGCTGCGCGGCGCTGGCGTTGGGAACTGGTTTACTCTTCGCTGCTGTATCTGTGGATCTTCGGATTATTTGAAACTTTGATCGTTATTGCCTTCACTGACAAGCTGCAATTAGATCATCCTCTCGCCTGGTTGTATCTATTCACCCTCTTCGTCAATGTCGTCACCGCGATCGTCGGCTTGATTGAATGGCTTCGAGTTCGGCCGACAGTGCCGATGAGCAACACTCCGCTCAAGGGTCTGTT
The DNA here is from genome assembly GCA_041497495.1 of Anaerolineae bacterium. GTDB lineage: Bacteria > Chloroflexota > Anaerolineae > Fen-1058 > Fen-1058 > JBGQGR01. The sequence goes on from JBGQGR010000024.1 coordinate 1,617, forward strand.
GCGCGGCTTCGCAATTTTGTTTGTCATCGCCGTCGCTTTTCTTGGCGGTTATGGTCTCGTCGCCCGAATTGGCGCTCCGGGCACGAACGGCCAAATTTTTCCGGAAGTCATGTCGTTGTTCACGCTGCGCAGTTTCGGCGCGTTCTATCTCGCGTTGGCGCTCGGGGTGGTGCCGCTCATTTGGGCGCGGGATCAACGATCGGTGTTAAGTCATGGCTGCTTGGCTTTCGGTTTTCTGATCTTCGTCACGCTTGCCGCATTAGTCTATTTGCGCTTATTCAACTTCAGCGCGCATCCGTTTCAACTGCTCTATCTCGGCGCGTACTTCAGCGTTGCCATTGTCACGCTTGTTTTTTTGCTAAAGGGCGGCACCGCCACGCAAACTTAAACTTGAATGCAAATAAAAACCTTCCGAAGCCTGTGAGGCTTCGGAAGGTTTTTTGTTTATATAGCGATACATCGTCTTATCTGCTGATTACCGATGTCCTTACGCTGGAACGCCTTCCAGCAATCCCGTCGCGCGCGCGAGTTCGGCGGCTTTCATGCGGCTACTGCAACTCAACTTCGCCAAAATATTTCCGACGTGGCCTTCCGCTGTCTTCTCACTGATCGTCAAGCGCTGCGCGATCTGTCGATTGGTCATACCGTTCATCACCAACCCCAGCACTTCGCGTTCGCGCCGCGTTAAGCTGCCCGGCGTGCGATTGCTCATCGACGGGCGGCGCTGGCGCGGTCTTAGGCCAAAGCGCTTCGCGCCTGCTTCGCTCCTTTCCATATCCGGTCGCGCATTCAAACGTGACAACACGGAGTGGGCAACCGATAATCGTTCGCGGCCCTCGTTCTTGCTTTCTAGATCGCCGAGTTCGAGCAGCGCCAAAGCTAATTGACTATTAGCGCGCGCTTCGCCCAAAATGTCGTGCATCACTGCCGCATGCTGCATCGCCGCGCGATAGGCACCCGCGGCAGATCGCCAATCATTGGTATGAGTCAAGAACTCGCCCAAGCTGTAGGCCGCGGCGTAGCGCGCCATGGGATGGCCGGAGTAATCGACTAACATTTCAAGATCGTGCTGCCACGATTTTGCTTCGCCCAGCTGACCGCTATCGATCAAGTGGGCAATGATATCGCCCAGCAGCGCGGCCGCCGTCAAGGGATCATTACTCGATCGAACCTGCGTGCGCCAGCGCTTCAATGCTTCTGGCAAGGCGAGTCGCTTCGCCGTGAGCATCGATCGGGCTTTGTACGAACCCCAGGCAGCTGCCGCAACCAAATCATGATCGCATTTGATCGCAGACGACTTTGCAACTTGATCGAATTCGGCTTCGGCTTCAGCCGCCTGCCCCAAACCGATCAAGATGTCACCGCGAATCGAACGCACAATCGTGTGCAGGTAATGAGCTTCGTTCTTCGCCGCCAACTCGATTGCGCGTTCGGACAACATCAAGCCGTCCGTCCAGCGGCCTTGCCAGCGGCAGGCTTCAATCACCGCCGCGCCGCCCAGCAGCATTGAACGCGGATCGTTTTTGATGGCATCGATCATCGAGCCTAAAGTCACTTTGCGGCCAAACAATCCGTCCAACAAGATCGAGAGATCGTTCGACCAGACGGGGCCGCAGGTTAACTGCGGAAACGATCGGTCATTCAGCAGCTCGCTAAGAATTGCGGATTGCGGCAGATCGGCGCGATAGGTGCCGACGATTAAAATCGGCTGCCGCTCGATCAAGCGCGCCACCTCGCGCAGCAATTTCAAACTCGGCTCATCTGCGCGGTGCAAATTATCGAGTTGAATCACTAAAGGCGCATCGCCGGCCAAGCGCTGTAAGAGATCGGCTAGGGCTGCGGCCGGTTGAGCAGAATCGTTCGATGTATGTTGATATCCGTCGCTGAGTGATTGAGGCAGAATGAAACTGAGTGAATGCGCAGAAGCGCGCAGGGCCGCGCGCGCGCTGGGCAGCCGCGACGCAATCGACAACAATTGCGTCATTAGCCCATAAGGCACGGCAGCAAACGGTGCATCGGCACGCAGAAGTGGCAGATTAAATGCAATCGACGGACCGGGCTGATTCACACCGATCAAAACAGTAAGGCCATGACCGGCGCGCGTCCAAGCTTCCAGTCCATCGATAGACGCCATTTCTAAACGACGCAGTGATCGCGCGGTTTCAAGCGTTGGAGTTGTTTGAGTGGCGATAAAACGGCGCGGCGCGAGGATCGTGCGGTTCATACGACCTGTATCTACTGTCATCCTCCAGTGCTCCTTTTGCCAGACTAATTACGACTTGAGTATAAGCTGTGCAGATGAATATTAGATGAGAAGTGAATGAAAAGACACGACGCTGATCCTACATATATGCTACGTCCCAACAACGCTCACGGTCCCATCGTACATAAGCGATTAAGACGGTCTGTACGTTACGCAGGCGAATAGTACTGAGATAATAAAGCCGCGAAAAAATTGATACAAATTGATTGAATGGATTGACACAATAGATAAGACGTTTATCAGGCCAGGAGTGTTCCATCGATCAAATCAATGTCAATCCATTTGATTGATCTGAAATACTGAATCGATCGATGTTTAGAAACCGGCTGAATCCGATCGGCGATCAATCGGAAAGCGCGTATACCCGATCGGTCTTCGCGGCCATAATAAAGTCGTTGCGATGCAAGCCTTTGATCTTGTGCGTCCACCACGTCACGGTGACTTTGCCCCATTCGGTCAACAACGCCGGATGATGACCTTCTTCTTCGGCGACGGCACCTACTCGATTCGTGAAAGCGATCGCTTCGGCAAAGTTTTTAAATTTGAAAACTTTTTCCAGGCGTTGGATAGTTTCGCGCTCGACGATCTGCCAGTCGATCACTTGCGGTTGATACTCCGCGATTTCAGCCTCGGTCACGATCGGTTCACCGCCGCGACACGCCACGCACTTCATTTGGATCAATGCGCTCATGCTTGAGTTTCCTGCGGCGCATAAGAAGCCCGGCCGTTGCCAAACGACCAATTCTCTTTCGGCACTTCGATCAAGTTGATGATGATGTCTTCGGCGCGAACGGCTGCCTGCGTCGAGACTAATTCTGCGATGCGTTGATACAGCATGCGCTTCAGCTCGATCGTTCGGCCAACATTGAGTGTGATCTGAATAAAGATCACATCGCCCGATCGATCGATGCCCAGATACGTGGGGTCGGAGATCAGCTCCTCGGCTGTATGCGGGCTAATAATCTGAAATCGATCGTTGGCCGGAATATTGATCGTTTCGATCATGGCTTGATGCACGGCATCGCCGATCGCGTAGCGGACGGCTTCCGAATGGTGGTCGCGGACTGCAATACGCACGAGTGGCATGGGTTAGGCTCCTGAACGAGGATGATCTTATTGTACCTGATTGCTAGCTCGTGTGTCAAAATTTTAGATAGCTTGACTTTCACCGTTGAGTATGATGTAATCGAATCCAGCCAAGTCAAACTCAACGGAGGAGAACATGGATATCAAACAGCACCTGAATCGCAGCATCGAACAGTGGAACTTGTTGAAGCACCCTTTCTACCAAGCCTGGAGCAATGGGCAGCTGCCCATCACCACATTGCGGACGTACGCCGAAGAATACGGCGCGTTCATCGCGCAGCTGCCGGAAGGCTGGCAGACCTTGAATGATCGTGAGACCGTTCAAGAAGAGCGCGAACACGCTGAACTGTGGGACAACTTTGCGGCCGGCTTAGACACGCACGTCGGTGTAGCGCAAATTCCTGCCGTAAAAGATTTGGTCAATGAATCGCGCATGGCCTTCGCCGATCCAATTTCCGCGCTCGGCGCGTTATACGCCTTCGAAGTTCAGCAGCCCGCCACCGCGCAATCAAAGTTGGCCGGGCTGCGCGCCTTCTATCATCTCTCGCCCGCGATCGAACCGTACTTTGAAGTTCACTCGCACAACGCGCACGAAGCGGAAAAATTATTGCGTCGCATTCAGCAGCTGTCCGTTGCGGATCAACAGCGTGCCGTCCAAGCCTGTGAATTAATGAGCCGCGCTTTGTGGGATGCGCTCAGCGGCATCTACGACGAGAAGTGCATGTCCAACTGATCGAAACGCTTTCGATCGATCCGCCAGGGCAGCTCGATCCGATCGGGCTGCCCTGAATTTTTCTGAGCCCGATCGATCACGCTGGCCTGATCGATCGATTAAATCAATTGACAGCCTAAGCTGCGCATGCTACTATTCTCCTCGGTTGCGATCCGCCAGCCTATGCATCCAACCTATCTGCCTAAAATTTTTCATCAATTCGATCGACGCTGCACAGCCTTGGGAGGTCGTGATGAATGATTCCGATTTGATCGGACTGTACCGCCTCGCGCGCGCTGCCACGGATGCCGGTTATTACAACGCCGCCAAACTCTTCTATGGCGCAGCCGCTTCATTAATTAATCGCCAACTATCTGCCGAAGCCTTGCCCAAGATCGATCAGGATCTCGTCGCCGCCATCGCCGCGATCGAACCGCAGCTCGCCGCGCTGAATCTCGATCGCGCCCTGCTCGATTCCCTGCCCCACATTCGATCGGCAATCACCAACAATGGAATGTTGACCTACGCCGATGTTCCGCCCGTGTTTGTCTGCCGCGTCTGCGGACAGATTGCACGCGATCGAGCGCCGGAAGCTTGTCCGAACTGCGGCACGGGCCAACTCACCTTTCAAAGTTTTGCGGCCACGTTTTATCTTGAACCCGAACCGATCGATGTGCTGTTCGAGCAACTTGCCATCACGCCCGACTGGCTCGATCACATCCTCGCGGATCTACCGGCTGATCGGCTGGCGCAAAAACTCGGCGGCGCGGAAGGCGAATGGTCATTGATCGAAGCAGCCTCGCATCAACTCGATGCCCAGAAGTTGATCGCGCATCGCGTCGATCTCTTTATGAAGAACGAAGCGCCCAATCTCAGCGGCAAATCCCCGGCGGACATGATCGATCGATCGGGTTTGAGTGCGCCGCAGATCATTCAAGCCTTTCGGCAATCGCGCACACACATGATCGATCGATTACGATCCGCGCCCGCAGCTTATTGGTCGCGCATCGGTCAGCACACTGAATTCGGGCCGGTGACTTTGCAGCAGCAAGTCAGCTACTTCGCCAAACACGAGCAATGGCATATGGCACAAATGACAAGAATAAGAAAAGCAGTGATCAGGGAATAGGGACCAGAGATTGGGGATTAGGGATTTGGGAACAGGACTGCTCATTACTCGTTACTCATTATTCATTTGCCATTTTTCATTTGTCATTGCTAATTGTAGATTGATCATTGTTCATTGATCATTGTTCATTGCAAATTGTTCGGAGGCCCTCATGAACTGCCCCAACTGTCGATCGGAAAATCCGGCCAACGCAAAGTTTTGTCTCAACTGTGGCGTCCCGCTGAAACATCAATGCGCCAACTGCAAAACCGATTTGCCCGCCGGTTCGCGCTTCTGCTTGAACTGCGGCCAACCCGTCAACGTCACCACCACCACCGACGATGCGCGCCTCACGCGCTTGGCTGCCGCCGCCCCGCCCCCGCTCGCAAATAAAATCCGCGCCGCGCATTTAGCGGGTGAAAGAAAAATTGTCACGTCCGTTTTTGCGGACGTCGTCGGATCGACTTCGCTGGCCGAGAAAATGGATCCCGATGATTGGACAGCGATCATGAATCAAGCCTTCGATCGCATTTCACCAGCCATCTACAAATACGAAGGTACGATCGCCCGACTGATGGGCGATGCCGTCCTGGCATTCTTCGGCGCACCGATCGCGCATGAAGATGACCCCGTGCGGGCCATTCACGCCGCGCTCGATCTATTGCAAGCTGCGCGTGAGTTCGCCGTCGAAGCCAAGCGCACCTACGGCGTGGACTTTGCCATGCGTGTCGGCTTGAACACCGGCCCGGTCGTCGTCGGCGAAGTGGGCAGCGATCTGAAATACGAATACACCGCTATGGGTGATGCGATCAATCTCGCCGCACGCATGCAATCGGCCGCCAAACCGATGACCGTCTTGATCTCTGAGCACACTCACAAATTCGTCGCGCCGATTTTTGATTTTAACGATCTCGGCGACATCGACATCAAAGGCAAAGCCGAGCCGGTCCGCGTGTTCGAAGTCATCGGCGTTAAAGCCGCGCCCGGCAAGCTGCGCGGACTGGCCGGTTTGGAAAGTCCAATGGTCGGCCGCGATTCGGAATTGACGGCGCTTCTGCAAGCGAGCAGCGCCATTCAAGCCGGCCTCGGTCGCGCCGTTGTGATCGTCGGCGAGCCGGGACTCGGCAAATCAAGATTGATCGCCGAATGGAAAACCAAATTGATGGCGCAGCCCGCCAACCCCAAGACCGATATCGATTGGGCCGAAGGCCATTGTCTATCCTATGGTCAAGGACTGGCCTATCATTTATTGATAGATCTAGTGCGATCGTTGATCGATGTTCCGGCGGCCGCGAGCGAACCCGAGACTCGATCGGCGCTGGAAAAGATGTGCAAGGATTTATTCAACACCACTGCCTTGGATGTGTATCCTTATCTCGGCCATTTGCTGTCGTTGCAATTAGAGGGCGATGCATTGGAGCGCGTGCGTTTGCTCGATCCCCAAGCCTTGCAAACGCAGTATCTCGCTGCCCTCCGATCGTTGTTCCGCGCTTTAGCGGCCAAAGATCCGTTGGCCTTGATCCTTGACGACATCCATTGGGCTGATCCTTCCTCGACGGATTTGCTCATCAAGTTGCTGCCCCTTGCGACCGAGGCCCGCATTTTGTTTTGCTACATTACGCGGCCCGATCGGGATTCGCCCGGTTGGAAGATCGTCGCCGCCGCGCGCGAGACGCTGGGCGCGGGCTTGACCGAGCTCACCTTGAATCCACTCTCTGATTCGGATAGCCGCCAACTCGTCTCGAACTTGTTGGAGATCGAATCGCTGCCTGAAGCCGTGCGCACGTTGATTCTCAAGAAGGCGGAAGGCAATCCGTTCTTCGTCGAAGAAGTGATCCGCATGTTGATCGATCGTAACGCAATTACGAAAAAGGAGCGCGGTTGGGTCGCCGAGAAAACGATCGAGACGATCGATATTCCCGATAATCTGCAGGGTTTGCTCTTGGCCCGCATCGATCGCTTGCCGGAAGATGTGAGACGCACACTGCGCGTCGCGTCGGTGATCGGCCGGCAGTTTTCGGTGGAAGTGTTAGAGCAAGTGTTAAAGCAAGTCTGATCGAACGAAACCTTGCGCGGGTGGTGCTCGAGCATAGACAACCGCAGCTGAAGCCCTCTCAAGGTTAATCTCAACCATGACCCTCCTCAGCCAACTCAACACCCTTGAATCGACGGGGCTGGTGCGCTTGATCAACGCGCAGCCAAATGTGGAATACATTTTCCGCCACGCGTTGATCTACGACGCCGTGCATAATTCGATCGTGAAGCGCGATCGCATTGCGCTGCACAGCCTCGTCGGGATGACGCTGGAACGCCTGTATTCCGATCGAGTGAACTCCGGCGAACTCGCGCCGATGCTCGCGCAGCATTTTGATCTAGGCGGCGACGATCGACGCGCAGTGCTGTATTACACGTTGGCCGGCGATGCGTCCTTTGATACCTTTGCCAACCTGGAAGCCATTGCCCATTACTCACGCGCGATCGATCTGGCTGCAACTGCGCAGATCAGCAATTTCCAACTCATTCATCTCTATACGCGGCGCGGTCGGGCGCAGGAACTGATCGGGCGTTACGAACAAGCCGTAAAAAATTATCAAGGCATGCAGGCGGCGGCACGGCAGCGCGGTGATCGATCGATGGAACTCAATGCCTTGATCTTGGAAGGTACCATTCGCGTGGCACCGACCGCCGTGCGCAACATCGACGAAGGTCACAGCTTATCCGAGCGTGCTTTGGCGCTCGCGCGCGAATTAAATGATCGACCGGCTGAAGCGAAGATTCTCTGGAACTTGATGCTGCTCCATCGCCATGCCGGCGATCCGAAGCAGGCCCGGGCTTACGGCGAACAATCCGTCGTGCTGGCGCGTGAATTGAATCTGCGCGAACAGTTGGCTTTTACGCTAAATGATTTGCAGCCGTTGTATATGGTCCTGGGCCAGCCCACTCAGAGCATCGATGCACTGCATGAGGCCCAACAGATCTGGCGCGAAGATCGCAACCTGCCGATGTTGGCCGACGGCCTGGCCACCGAAGCCATGATGAATTTCTTTATCGGCGAGTACGATCGATCGCTGGCGCTGTCGGCAGAATCTCAACGCCTCAGTGAATCGATCGGCAATCTGTGGAATCAATCGTACAGCCGTTTTATTCGCGGCTACATTTTTTTGGAGCGCGGCGAAATCGATCGGGCGATTGAGACGATGGAGACGACGATACGGCTGGGCGAGCAAGCCGGCTTTCTCTTCGCCCTGATCCAGACACAAGCGGACCTGGGCTTCGTTTATTCCCAGCTGGGTGATTATCCACGCGCGATGGACTACGCCCGGCGATCTTTAACTTTTGCTCAAACCTCCTTCCCGCAAGGAGCGTCGTATCCGCTGAGCTTAATGGCCTATGTCAATTTCCTGAAGGGTGATGTCGATCAATCTCAAATCTATCTGCACGACGCTGCCGACGCTTTCACTGCCAGCGAAATGAATATGATGTCCTTCTTCGGGCCGCTGACTGAAGTAGAAATTGCTCAAGCGCACGGCGATTATGATCGCGCGGTTCATATCGCTGATCGAACGCTCACCTCGATGAACAGCTGGGGTATGCAGCCCTTCCGATCAGACGCACTGTACTTCAAAGCGCAGGCGCTGTGGCGGCAGGGTCAAACGGATGCTGCCCAACAATTGCTTGACCAGGCTCGTCAGGCCGCCGAAAAATTAGGCTCGCGCCGTTCGCTCTGGAAGATTTATACGCTGTTGAGTGAGATCGAACGTCAGCAGGGCAATTTGGTCAAAGCCGTCCAGTTAAAAAACGAAGCGGAGAAGATTATCAACCGCATCGCCGATCATATCAGCGATCTACGGCTGCGAGAATCGTTTTTGAATCTGCCCGACGTGCGAGCAGCATTAGCCAAATCATAATCATCAAGGAGATCAACATGAACGCAATCGATTCATTACGTGAAGGCTTGAAGTGGTCAAACGAATTATTGGAAATGTGCATGGCCGATGTGGCGCCTGAACAGCTGCACTGGTTAATGCCCGGCACAGCTCATCCTATCGGCGCGACGTATGCCCACGGGTTGATCGCAGAAGATACGATCGTCCATAATTTGTTGCAAGGCAAACAGCCGCTGTTCATGACGACGTGGGCTGGCAAGACCGGCGTCAGCGAGCCATCATTTCATCAAACTTTGAAATGGGCGCAGTCGGTCAACATCGATCTGCCGCAAGTGCGCAAATACGCCCACGCCATCTACACAACGGTCGATGCTTATATCGTTTCGTTGACCGAGAAAGATTTAGATCGCGAGATCGATCTGACAGACTCAGGTTTAGGCAAGCACACGCTCAATTGGGCATTACACGCGATCGTCATCGGCCATACCAATAACATGAGCGGTGAGATCTCAGCGGCCAAGGGCGCGCAGGGCGCGCAAGGATATCCGTTTTAGAATGCTGGAAACCTTCCACGGGTTGAATGCGAAAATAGTCAATCGACATGAAAACCTTTGCAAGGTTAATCTGGAACATGACGCTGCTCAATCAACTCAACACACTTGAATCATCGGGACTCATTCGCATGGTGCAGCTCCAGCCCGATCTGGAATATCTTTTCCGGCATGCGCTAATACAGGAAGCCGCTTACGCTTCGCTCGTGCGGCAGGATCGCCGGCAGCTGCATCGATCGGTCGGCGAAACGATCGAGCAGCTAGCTGCCGATCGAGTCAGCTCACCCGATCTCGCTCCGCTGCTCGCGCGCCACTTCGATCTGGCCGCCGAACCAGATCGAGCCTTGAAGTATTACGCGCTGGCCGCCGATCAAGCCGCGCAGCAATACGCCAACGTCGAAGCGGTGGCGCATTACACCCGCGCGATCGAGATCGCCAAGCAGCAAGAATCCACCGCACCGCTTCATCGAGAGCAGGTCATCCATTTGTATTCCAACCTCGGTCGATCGCTGCAATTGATCAGCCGCCACGCCGCTGCGCTACAACTTTATCTGAATCTGACCGAACTGGCCCAACAGCGCGGCGATCAAGCAC
>JBGQGR010000025.1:0-11781 GCA_041497495.1 Anaerolineae bacterium
ATGGCCACGTTTTGCTGTTTCCTGACTTGGATGATCGACACTCACAATAAGCAAATTTCGCCGCGCCCGCCCCACACAAACCAAAAGTAAAGGACCGTCGATCAACACAATATTAATTGGCGGTCTCCATTCCCCCCTCTTCAATCAAACCTTGCTCGTTCAGGAACGGTCCCTAAGGCGACTACCAAAACTAATTGTTCGTTTTCGAACGGCACTGACTTGGGAGTGCGAACTGCGTCACGGTTACTTCTTGTGTCGTGACGTGAAGAAAGTCGCCGGCGAAATGAGTTTGAGTGTGATGGCCTAAGATTGCAGTCGAATGATGAATGCCGAAGGTATTTGCGGGAGAACCTTGTCAGCCAAGGACTCTATTGGCGTAGGGAATCCTGCGGATCTGCGCCGCCAACCCCAAGCACACCGGCACACCGATCAGCGAAACGATAAGGAATTTCAAGATTGTCGGGATGCAGGTCGTCGTGAAAAGTCAAAACGATGCTCAATAGCGGCGCGCAATCAGGAGGAGAATCTGCCGGCGGCCGCCGGGTGAACATCACTCCAAGCCGGTCGCGTCGAGGAAGTTCGCAATCAACTGCCAGGCTTGAGAGCGCAGAGTCCGTTCGTTCGCTTCAACGTCACGCTGAAACTGCGCTGCATCCGGCGGCTGGCCGGAAAAGTCTGCGAACCAACTCGCCAACATCTCCGGCGAGACTTCGGGATGAAATTGCAAGCCATAGGCGCGCCGGCCGTAGCGAAAGGCTTGGTTCGCGCAGCCCGACGAGCTGGCTAATCTCACTGCACCTTGCGGAATATCAAACGTGTCGGCGTGCCATTCGACGGCTTCAAGCGCCGGCAGATCGGCGAAGATCGGATCGCTTTTGCCATCGTCGGTGAGCGCCACCGGCACGAGGCCGATTTCGTGCCCCGCGCCCAGATGCACGTTCGCGTCGAGCGCTTTCGCCAACAGTTGTCCGCCTAAACACACGCCCAATATGGCTTTGCCCGCTTCGACCGCTTGACGAATCGCGCGCGTCTCGGGTTCGAGCCACGGATAGTGATCGTCTTGATACACATTCATCTCGCCGCCCATGAGGAGCAGCATATCGTAGGGCGAGATGTCTGGAATAGTATCGTCTCGATCGAGCCGCACGACGTCAAGAGCGGCGCCATGTTGTTCAAGCGCTTCGCCCAGATAGCCGGGACCGTCATTCCATTCGTGTTGAAGGACAAGGACACGCATCTTACATCGACATCTGATAAAGTTTCGCCGAATTCTTATAAAAGACATGCTCGGCCGCTTCAAGCGCTTCGGCGGACGTGAATGCACCGAGCGAGACGCATTCATCCAGGACGGTGCTCAGTCCCCAACGTCCCCAGCGCGCGGCCAGCCAAAAAATGTCCGGCACACTGTGCGCATCGGTCGAGAACAGAATCTTGCTGAACGGTGTCAAACTCAATGCCTGCCGCCACACTGCCGGAATATCGATCGTCGCAAATGGAATCGCCAGGCCCACATCCATCCACACGTTCGAATACAGTGACGCGAGATAACCGAGTTCGCGCACGTAAGGATAACTGGCGTGCAGCAAGACAAACGGCACGTGCGTGTAGCGGTTGCTCTCAAACAACGGTCGCAGGTGCAGCGGGTTGGCATACAGCATGTCGAGGTCGTTGTCGCCCAGGCCGGTGTGGAATTGAATGGGCAGTCCTTGTTTCTCGCAGACATCCAGCGCAAGTTGCACAAGATAATCGTTCAGCGGCTTATCGGCCAATCTGACGCGACCAGCGCGGCGAGCGCGTTCTTTGGCAATTGACCACGTTTGTTTCACTTCAGCCGTGTTCCAGTCACGAATTGCCAGCCCGGTGCGATAGGCGACGATGCTCTTCACGCCCACATGTCCGATCGCACGTGCGCCCTCGATAGTCGCTACGTACGCATCGATGAATTGCTCGAAGGAATTGTGCGTGACGATCAATTCCTGCGCCATTGTTTCGAGGCGCAGAATCGGCTCGAAGCGGCAGTGCGGCACACACGCGCGCATTCCATCCACCGACAAGCGATCGTCGCCCGCCAGGCCATAATCAATCAATAGCACAGGAATATTGGCGTCATGCAGCATCCGGGCCGCGAGATCATTCAGCGAGAGTCGTGTGCGCGCGTTGAGCACCGCCTCCAGTGTCGGTTCACACTCGAAAAAACGCGCGAGTTCTTTCGTCGCCCACCGCACAAAGATCGAGTTGGCCGTGTGATGAGCGACAATGTCGTCATCGCCGCCCTCGCTGAAGAAGCGCAGATACTCGGTAACAGAGTACGCCGTTTCGCGCTGCAAAAAAGCGTGGCAGTGATGATCGAGAATGGGGATGCGTGTGAGATCGATTGGCATGTTGGGTGGGTGAGACGTGCTCACTCGTCAGTCATCAGTGGTCAGTGATCGGCGGTGATCGTTGACTGATCACTAAGCCCCGATCACGGGTTACTGATCAGAATTTCCAGAAGTGATGCTTGATTTCAAAGTTCACGTCTTCTTTGCTGAAGGATTCCCATTCCAGCCGCTTGACGGCGAGATAGGCCTTGGTCAGCAGTGGGCCGAGCGCATTCGTCAACACCGCATCCCCTTCAAGGTTATTCAATGCTTCTTTGAGATTCGTCGGGAAGCGCTTGATGCCGCGCGCTTCGCGTTCGGCGTCGGTGGAGTTGCCGGGATCGATCAGTGTAGCCCGGCCCGGCCTCAATTTGCGTTTGACGCCATCCAGGCCGGCGGCTAGCAATCCACCCAACGCGAGATACGGATTCGACGATGAATCGGACGCCTTCAGCTCTGCGTTGGTGCTGCCCGCTGGATCGGACTTGAATTTCGAGGGCACCCGAATCGCGGCTTCACGATTATCCGGTCCCCACACGGTATAAGCTGAACTCCAGAAGTGTGGCTGCAACCGTCGATACGAATTGTAGCTGGGGCAGGTCAGCGCGAGCAGCGCGGGCAGATGCTCCAGCACACCGGCGATGAAGTGATAACCGAGTTGGCTTATGCCGTACTCGTCATTGGGATCATACATCACATTCTTCCTGCCCGCGGTGTCCCACAGGCTGAAGTGAATATGCGCCCCGTTACCCGCCTGATCGGGCCACGGCTTCGGCGCGAGCGAAGCATACAGGTCGCGATGGTAAGCGACATTCCGCACCGTCTCACGATAAAACACTTGATTGTCGGCGGCGCGCAAAGCAGACGCGTGACGAATCGGCATTTCCTGCTGGCCGTGACCCAGCTCAGGATAATATTGATCGACTTGCATGTCCTGCGCTTCGAAGGCAGCCAGGATGTCGTCGATCACTTGCGCTGACACCGTCATGCCCGTCGTCGAGAAACACAACGTTTCGTCGGCGGGCGAGAAAGTGCCATCAGGATTTTTGACGCCGAGGCTGAATTCGATCTCGAACGCGGCCTGCACGCCGAAGCCTTCATTCGCACAGGCCGCGATCTGCCGCTTGAGAAACGATCGCGGGCAGCCGGCCCACGGCGTGCCATCGTGATTCAACATATCGACCGTCATGGCGGCCGAGTGCGGGGCATAGGGCAGCACCCGAAATGTATCGGGATCAGGGATGAGTCTGATCTCGCCGACCGGCCCCATCTCTTCGACGTGGGCCAACTGGTCAAGCATGTTCATCGCCTGCATGGCGCGTGTTAAGCCAATGCCGTCGGTGATGCGCTTGCGCAGGAAGTTGATGTGCGTGCTCTTGCCGCGCGTGACGCCGCCGTTGTCGGTGTACAGGAAGCGCACCAGGCGCACACCGGCCTTCTGCGCGGCCTCGGTCACCCGATCGGCGGCGCTGACTTTTCGAACAGCTCGTTTCGTGGGCATGAGTCCTCCTTCTCAAGGATCGTCACTGCGGGGATTCCGTAGGACGACACAGGCGGTGCAGTGCTCCCGCGAAGCAATCCCGATTGGATAGTGAAAGAGATTGCTCACCTGCACTGACGCTTACGCGCAGCGCAGGTGCAAGTGTCGCCGCCGATCGGCGCGCAATGACGACCGGCCAGTTACAAGAATTCAAAATACTCATTGCGTTCCCAATCGTCAACTTTGTCGCTGAACTCCAGCGCGTCGAAGTAAGGAATGGCCGTTCGGGCTTTGTTGATCTCGTGGCGCTTCACCGCCACAAACAATTTCACCAATTCTTCACCAAGCGCACTGCGCATCGCCGAATCGGCTTCCAGCGCATCAAGCGCGTCCTCAAGCCGAGGCGGCAGATCCGTCACGCCCGTGAGGCCATACGCGATGCCGATCGTTTCGGTTGGCGGCTCGATGTGATTTTTAAACCCGTCGAGGCCGGCGGCCAACATCCCCGCCATCACGAGATAGGGATTCGATGCCCCGCCGGGCAATCGATTCTCGATGTGCGCGCTGTTGCTGCCAAGGCTTTTCATGCGGAACCCGACGGTGCGATTCTCGATGCCCCATGTCGCATTCGTCGGCGCGAACGACCACAACCGATAGCGCTTCGCGCAGTTTACCGTCGGCGACACCAACGCGGTGAGCGCGCGCGCATGGGCGATCTGTCCACCGAGCCACCAACGCGCCACGTCGCTGAGTTGATCGACCTGACCGCTGTTGAAGGCGTTGCGGCCGGTCTTGGCGTCGATCAGGCTGTGATGATAGTGGCAGCCGCTCGCCGATTGATCGGCGTAAGGCTTGGTCATGAACGAGGCCATGTAACCGGCGCGCTGCGCCATCTCCTTCACACCGTTCTTGAAGGTAAAGGCGTGATCAGCCGCCGTAATGCCCGATGCTGGCGCGAAGTTGATCTCCATCTGGCCCGGCCCATATTCCGCGTTCGACGTGATGATGTCCACGCCGACCGCGCTCATGCCCCGCAGGATTTGATAGACCAATGATTCGTCGAAGTTGTTACGCAGCGTCGCAAAGATCTGAATGCCGAGGTAGGGCGGCTGGCGCGTATCACGATTGACAAGATAAAACTCGTACTCGAAACCTGAGAACAGCCGATAACCGCTCGTTTCGAGTTCGTCGAGAAGTTTGCGTGCGACCGCGCGCGGCGCGGCCATGGCGGGGCTGCCATTTTGAAAACGCGGCTCGCACAACACGCGTGCGGTCTTGTCCGCCCACGGCAGCACGACATACGTGCTGAGATCGGGAAAGAGGCACGAGTCGGGGAAACCGAGATCTTCGAGGTAGCCAGTGCCCAGGGCCACGCCGCCTTGCGCGTCGAAGCCGAGCTGCCCCAGGATGAAGTTGAGGCCGCGTTCGGCAAATTCGGCGAAGTGGCGCGTCGGCACAGTCTTCGATCGGGCAATGCCGTGCGTGTCCGTTTGCTCGAAGCGCACGAACTCGACGCCGTCGGCGGCCATGCGTTTTTCTAAAGCGGCAATGGGATCAACCGTGCGAGTAGCTGCTTTCTTAGCGGCCATGAGATCTCCTTTCAATGGTTGCTGAAAATGAGGCGTCTTCGCGGTGAGTGTTCCATTCGGATGAAGTCCAATTAGTGCTCTTTAACGAGTGCCGCTAATTGATCGCGCTTCGCTAATATCCGTTGAATCAGCCCGGCGACCATTGCGGTGCGCGGCACAATGCTATCGGCCTCGATGTATTCATCGAGACTGTGATCGAGCCCGCCGATCGGCCCCAACCCATCGAGCACCGGCACGCCGAGGCCGACGATCACATTCGCATCGGAAGCGCCGCCAGTTGCAGCATCTTTGATATCGAAACCTAATTCTTGCGCAGCCTCACGTGCGAGTTCAGCCAGAAACGCCGTGGCGGGCGTCTTCGCCATCGGCGGATATTTGAAGCGCCCGCTGAGTTCGATGCGCGTGCCGGGTATGGTCGTGTGCTTAGGCAAGTCTGCCAAAGCACGTTGAATCGTCGCCGCGCCGATCGGATCGATCGCGCGCACATCGACCTCGGCCCACGCTTCGTCGGGAATGACGTTGTGAACTGTGCCGCCGCGAATCACGTCGGCGTTCACCGTTACACCGGGCGCGATGCCGTTCAACTGGTGCAAGGCGATGATCTGATGCGCGAGTTCGAGGATGGCATGTGCGCCTTTCTCCGGCTCGACGCCGGCGTGCGCCGCTTTGCCGATAACCTTCACGATGAATTCACCGGAGCCTTTACGCGCGCTGACGATGTCGCCATTCATGCGGCCCGCTTCCAGCACGAGCACGGCGTCCATGCGTTCGGCCAGCGGACTGCTGATGGCGCGCGAGACGGGTGAACTCAACTCTTCTTCGGAGTTGAAGAACATGAGCAATTCGGCAAAGTCGTCGAAGCCGATCGTTTGCAAGGCGCGCAGCACATACAGTCCGGCGAGCAGGCCGCCCTTCATATCGCACACACCGGGGCCGAGGATCTTGTTGCCGTCGTAGCGCATCGGTCGAGCGGCCGCTGTCCCATCGGGATACACGGTATCGAGATGGCCCAAGAGCATCACGCGCCCTTCGCCTGATCCGCACCGCCGCGCGAGCCAGCAATCGCCGTAATCGGTCTGCGGATAACGCCGGATGTCCCAATCCTAATCGGCGCAGCGCGCGCGCACCCACTCCCCCACTTGATCGACGCCGGCCTTGTGGTGCGTGCCGCAATCGATGCCTACCAGCGTGGCGAGATCGTCCAGAAAGTTGAGCTGGGTTGATTCGAGAAAAGAACGTATCGAGTTCATGATCAGATCTTTGGACGCAGATTCGCGTTGATGGCGCTGATTTCTTGAGCTCCGCTGCCAGCATCCGCGAAATCTGCGTCCAGTGTCTGTGTGATCCGAGAAGAGTCCCTACCTCACTACGGCGCCGGCACCTTCTCAGGTACAATTTCTGCGCCGAGGGTGAATTTGCCGCCGGCGATCTTGATGAGCGTCACGCCCTTCTGCGGCACGTGCGCATCCGCGCTGAATGTGATCGAACCGGTGATAGCAGGGAAGTTCTTCGTTTCCTCCAGCGCTTTCTTGATCGCCGCGGCATCGGTCGACCCTGCGCGCTTGAGGGCGTCGACGAACAGGTACACCGAGTCATAGCCGAGCGCGGCGAAGGCGTTTTCCGGATCGTGGCCGTATTCCTTGTTGTAGGCCGCGATGAATTTCTTGATGCCCGGCGTGCCGCCTTGCGCGTCAATCAACGCGTGCGTCGTGAACCACACGTTCTCAGCCGCCGCTCCGGCGACGCTGAGGATGTCAGGCGTGTCGTAGCCGTCGCCGCCGACGATCGGGCCGGTGAGACCGGCATCGCGGAACTGCTTGACCACCGGACCGACATTGTAGGGCATCGCGGCGATGTAATAAAAGTCGGGCTGCTGGGCCAGCGCCTTGACTTTGGCAATCTGCGCCGAGAAATCAGTGGCCTTATCGTCATACGAATCCTCTAAGGCGAGCGTGCCGCCGAGTTCCGTGAAACGGGCTTTGAAGTAACCACCGAGCAGCGTGGTATATTCGACGCCCTTATCCCACAGCAGATACGCGTTCTTGCCGAAGTTCTTGAACGCATATTCGGCGCCGGCCGCCGCCTGCACGTTGTCGCCGAAACAGGCGAGGAACATCATGTTGCCGACTTGCGTGGGAATCTTTGGCGAGGTCGCGCCGGCCGTGATGAAGGGCAGTCCCGCGCCTTGAATGGCCGGCCCGGCGGCCAGCACCGAGTCGGTATCGGTGAAGCCGACGACGCCGACCACTTTATCCTGCTCGATGAATTGTTTGGCGATCTGCGCCGTCACATCCATCTTGTACTGGCTGTCGTGGACAACCAATTCGATTTGACGGCCCAGCACGCCGCCTGCGGCGTTGATCTCCTTCGCGGCCAGTTTCGCGCCATTCGCGGCTGGCAGATCGAGCGCGGACTCATCGCCGGTCAAGGCGAACCCGCCGCCGATCTTGATCGGGCCGGCCGCGGCTCCGCCGCCGCCGGGCGAGCATGCAGCAAATATCAATGCAGCAATGACGAGTAGAGCGAATAGTTTGGACTTCATGGTTTTCTCCTCCTAATAGATAGATTTCATGAACGGTTAACGTCACTGACTTGAGCCGATTGTCGTGCCGACGCATCACCTCCTCTCAAAAACAATCGATCGAGCGGAATCTCGCGCTGCCCCAGCAAACCGTCGCGGCGGTAGATGATGATGAAGAGAAAGATCACGGCGAGAATGATCTGGCTGAGACCATAGAGCAGCGTCGCATCTTCAATGCGGCGCAAGCCTTCGCCAATCGCGATCACCAGCACCGTTCCGATCACCGATCCGCTGACCGACCCCATGCCGCCGATGACCATCATCGTGATCACGCGGAAGGTCAAATCGAAATAGAACACCGTCGGCGAGAAAGACGTGATGAAGTGCGCGTATAACGATCCGGCGATGGCGGTAAAGACAGCGCTGATGACGAATGCCAACAACCGCGGGCGCATCACATCAATCCCGATCGATTGAGCTGCCCAACGATCCTCGCGCTGGGCCAGCATCGACCGCCCGAAGGGAGAGCGCTTGATGCGCCACACCACATACAGCACGATCAGCGCCCAGGCCCAAACCCACCACAGATCGGTGTAGGGCGTGACGTTGGAAAACGTGCGTGAGCCGCGCGTAAAGTCGTCGGCATTGAACAGGACAACGCGCACGATAACTAGAAAGCCCAGTGTGGCGACGGCGACGAAGTGGCCGGACAGCCGCATGAGCACCAGGCCGACGAGCCAGGCGATGAGCCCGACGAGCACGCCGGCGATCAACGTCGCGGCCAGAAAGCCGATCGGGAATGGGCCGAGATGAAAATCGAAATGCACACCGGCCAGCCATGCCGGGAGATTCGGCAGATAGTCATGCTTCTCGCGCAGCGGCAGCGTGAGAATGGCCGCCGTGTATGCGCCGAGCGCCATGAAGCCAATGTGACCCAGCGAGAACACGCCGGTGAACCCGCTGGATAGATTCAGGCTCAGCACCAAGATCAGGAAGATGCCCAGATTGACGAACAATCCTTGCCAGAACGCAAGGCCCGATACTTGCAGGAGCGTCAGTACGACGGCCAACACCAGGATTGCGATTGACGGCCCTATCAGTCGGCGTGAAGTCATGTTCCGTTCCCTATCGGTGCTAGGATTTGCTGATGGAATTTGCCGACTTCAGTCGGCTGTTTACCAAGCATCATCGCAAGGTCTAGCGCTGCAAGCGAACCTTGCGAACCCTGCAAAAAGACGCAGGGCGTTCCGGGTAAAAGCCTTCGCCAGGGAAATTCGCGCGGCATCATTGCATCTCTTCGCGCTGGCGTTGGCCCAGGATACCATTCGGGCGGAACAGCAGCATCAGAATCAAAATGATAAACACAAAGGCATCTCGATAACTCGTGAGTGAGCTCGGCAGCCATTGTCGCAGAAACTCTCTGGCAGGCGCGCCAACCGGCAAGATGTCGCCCAGGCCGGGAAGTGCGGTCAACAGCACTTCCAATCCGCCCAAGACATAGCCGCCGACGACGGCGCCTTGAATGCTGCCAAATCCGCCGATGACGGCGGCGATGAAGGCCTTCAGAACGGGCGTGAACCCCATATAAGGATTGATCTGCCCGGCCTGCACGGCGAACAGCAGACCCGCGACCGCGGCCAAGCCCGATCCGATCGCGAAAGCGGTGGCGATCACGCGATTGATGTTGATGCCCATGAGCTGTGCGGCCTGCAGGTCTTGCGCCGCCGCGCGCATCGAAAGCCCGAGATTGGTCCGCGTGACAAACCAGGAGAGCAGAGCCAGCAGGATGACGCCCGCCACCAGGCTCACAATGTTCAACTTGGGCACGGTGATGAGGCCGATTGCGACAACGCCGTTGAGGACATCCGGCGATGGAAAAGCCAGTTGAATCGGTTTCTGTGCGAAGCGCGTGATCAACAGCGTGCCGTTCTGCAGTATTTGCCCAATAGCAAACGACGTTAGCAGTGCGGCCACATCGGGCGCGCCTCGAATCGAACGATAGCCGATGCGCTCCATCAGCAGTCCGATGATCACTGTGCCGGCGATCATCACGAGCACCGCGACCGGAAATGGCAGCCCGGCTAGCATCGAAAATGCGGCGATGTAGGCTGCCACCATCATCAAGTCGCCGTGCGCGAAGTTGATCAGCCGTAGAATACCGAACACCATCGCGAGGCCGACGGCCATCAGCGCGTACAGGCTGCCGATGCTGATGGCGTTCACGAATTGTTGAATGAAGTAGATCTCCAGAGACATGTCACGTTCCCAAGTACGTATGCTCGACCTGCGGATTGTGTTTGAGTTCCACCGCTGATCCTTCGAACATGATGCGGCCGGTCTCCATCACGTACGCGCGATCGGCCACGTCGAGCGCCAGGCGCGCGTTTTGTTCCACCAGCAAGATCGTTGTGCCGTCACGCTTCAACTGGCGGATCGTGTCGAAGATGGCGCGCACCAGGATCGGCGCGAGGCCGAGCGATGGCTCGTCGAGCAGCATCAACCTGGGCTGGCTCATCAGCGCGCGACTGATCGCCAGCATCTGCTGCTCACCGCCCGACAGCGTGCCGGCGGCCTGCCCGTAGCGCTGCTTCAGAACTGGAAACAGGTCATAGACGCGCTCGATGTCGCGCTGTATCGCGCCACGATCTTTGCGCTGCACGGCGCCCAATCGAAGATTCTCCGCGACGCTGAGCTGCGCAAAGACATGCCGCCCTTCGGGGCAATGCGAGATGCCCAACGCGACGATCGCGTAGGGCGGCAGATGGTCGAGTGCCTGTCCGCGATAGGTGAGCGTCCCGGCCTTCGGGCGCAGCAGGCCGGAGATGGTCTTCAGCGTCGTGGACTTGCCCGCGCCATTCGAGCCGATGAGTGTGACGAGCTCGCCATCGGCGACGCGCAGCGACACGCCTTTCAGCGCGCGAATGTTTCCGTAGGAGACTTCGACGTCTTTGAGCTCAAGCATCGTTGTCGCTGTGATCGTCACCCAGATAAGCCGCAATCACCTGCGGATCGGCGCGCACTTCTTCGGGCTTGCCCCGCGCGATGATCTTGCCATAGTTCAACACGACGATGCGCTCGCACAGATTCATGATCAGGCGCATGTCATGCTCGACGAGCAGGATCGTCAAATTGAAACGCGTGCGCAGATCGAGAATGAGTTGATGCAGCGCATCGCTCTCGGCCGGATTCATGCCGGCTGCGGGTTCGTCCAGCAGCAACATCGCCGGTTGGGTCGCCAATGCGCGTGCGATCTCCAGGCGGCGCTGCTGACCATACGGCAAGCTCGACGCCGGTTGTTCGGCATACTCGGCGAGATCAAGCAATTTCAGCAGCGACTCGGCGCGGACGCTGGTGTCGTGTTCTTTGCGGCGAAAACTCGGCGTGTTGAACAACGTCTCGCCCATCGAGACGCCGACATGCATCTGCGCGGCCGTCAACACATTGTCCAGCACCGACAGTGTTCCGAAGACGCGGATGTTTTGAAACGTGCGCGCCAAGCCCAGCCGCGCGATCTTGGCGGGTGACAGGCCGGTAATGTTTCGAGCTTGATAGGTGATCGTGCCGTGCGTGGGCACCAGGAAGCCGGTCAACACGTTGAAGCACGTCGTCTTGCCGGCGCCGTTCGGGCCGATGAGACCGACGATCTCATTCGGATAGATATCAATCGAGAAGTCGCTTAAGGCCTGCAAGCCGACAAAGGCCTTGCCGAGGTCCTTGGCGCTCAAGATTGGATCAACAGAGGTGGTCGAAACGTCGTTCATGATCATAGTTGCGGCAAGGCCTCATAGACATCAGCGGATAAATAGCCATGCTCAAGGCAAATCGTGCGCA
>JBGQGR010000026.1:0-11692 GCA_041497495.1 Anaerolineae bacterium
GATGCGAACATCACCGGCCCCTCTGGCTGCAATCGCCGGGAAGGCGTGATTCACTCCTTGCGGCGCGGTGGAGACATCCACTTTGTCCAACCAGTGTGTACCGCCGTCCGTGGACTTCGCAAAGTAAATTCGCTCCGGGCTTTTATCTTTATTGACCGGTCCCGCGTTCCACATCGCATACAATACTCCATTCGCATCGGAAGCCATCGTTACTTGAGCGCCGAGGTACGCCCAGCCGCACAGCGCAGCGGAACAATCGGGTGGAGCGCCGGACCTATCGATCTGAATGTTCGTCCAGGTATTCCCGCGATCGATCGACTTGCTGATATATAAATTCACCGGCCCCTTCGCGCCGCCGTTTTGTTCATAACCGGCCCACGAGAAATACACGTTGCCGTTGGGATCGATCGTTCCACCGCCGGCCAGCGACCAGCCTAATTTGGCGTTCGAGTTTACGTTAGTCGCAACAAAAGTGGCGCCGCCATTGTGCGAGGAGGATACCCATACTTTCTGAGAGTGATTGTAACCAACGTAAACATCTTGACCGCGCACGGCCAAGATCGGTTTATCGGTTCCAGCGTTGGTATGATCCGCAGTCACAACCGACCAACTCAAGCCAAAGTCGACCGATTTAGCGACGACGATATCGCTCTTGCCATTTTGCAGCCAAGCCGCATAGACGGTTCGGCCATCGATTGGATCGACCACGATCTGTGCATCCCATTGGCCGGTCGTATCGCCCGCCGGATACATGATCTGCGGCGAAGTCCAAGTCGATCCGCGATCACTGCTGATTTGCAAAATCATCGTCGGGCTAGCGCACGCCGCGCAGCCGGGTACGCCTGAATACTGTGGATAGAGAAGATAGATGTGACCGAAGTGATCGGCGGCAATCGCCGGTTCCCATTGATTGCCCGCCGTGAAGCCAAGACGCGTTTGCGCCACAAAGCCGGATGAGGAGGCAGCGGCCACGATCGCCGGTTGAAAGGCCGAAGCGCGAACAACCCCGTCCAACACCTGACCGCTCGTCCGTTTAGCTTGCGTGCCTGCATCGGGATCACTCTCTTCCTGCTTAACTTGTAAGACAAACAACACGGCAACGATCATCAACACAACCAACAGCCACAACCACACGCGCGATAAGTCTCTGCGGGCAAAGGTATTCATGGCAACCTCCTGAACTAATGCGCTAAGTATAGCGCAACTTCAAGCGCGGGGCTACTCGATTATTCATCGACGCGGTCATGCTATAATCACAACCGAGAGGCTGGTCACAATGACCAGCCTCTTTTGAACTATGATGAACTTCTTGCATCGCCTCAACGCTTTCACCCATAAACATCTCACCACGCTGCTCGGCTTATTCATCTTCATCGCCGCGTTTGGATCGTATCTGGCAACCCTCGCGCCCGCGCAAGTCCCCGGCGATCCGAGCGAGTACACTTTCATTCCGTGGATTCTCGGCATCGCGCATCCGCCTGGCTACGGCTTCTATACGCTGCTCGCCGCGCTCTGGCAGCACCTTCTACCGATCGGCAGCATCGCCTATCGATCGAATCTACTCGCCGCCTTTGCGGGCGCATCAAGTGCAACACTTGTTTACTTGATCGTGCAGCGCTTGACGATGGGCCGATCGATCGGTTCACCGATTTCAAAAACGGAAGCGCACTTGCCCGCCGTGTTTGCGGGCATGTCGTTCGCCGCCGCAGTCGATGTCTGGCAGCACAGCCTGCACGCCAACGCGCACATCATCACCCTGCTGCTGGCGACACTTAGCATATTCTTGTTGATCGAATGGTGGAACACGGATAAAGATCGTTGGCTGTACATCTTTGCGTTGGTTGTTGGATTTAGTCCCGCGCAACATCCACTATTGATATTTGGATTTCCCGCCTATCTGATCTTTATCGTTTTAGTGAAACCCCGATTGTTCCGCCAGCCGAAAAAGATACTCGCGCTCATCGGCTGTGTGTTGATCGGTTTGAGCATATTCCTGTATTACCCCTTAAGAAGTCCGACGACGCCGTTCGGCGTGAGCGACATTCATTCGTGGGACACCTTCCTGCACTTCGTCAGCGCCGAAGGTCTGCGCGTCAATCTGTTCCACTTCGGCTTGTCCGATCAGACTACGCGCTTTTCGGTCTTCATAAACCTATTGCAATTACAGTTTTCATCGATTAGCATCCTCTTGGCCATTCCGGGCATCATCTGGCTGGCCCGACGATCGATCAAACCCTTTGGGTTGTGTTTTACCTTTTTGGTCATCACTTACGCTTTCATCATTAACACCGTGCAAGATGTTATGGCGTACTTGCTGTTACCGTTCATGATGCTGGCCGTGTTCATTGGAATCGGTGTGTGGGTTGTCGCCCTCGCCTTCGTTCGATCCGCCACGCTGCGCCGCTTGATGCCGATCCCGATCGCGTTCGCGCTGCTGCTGATCCCGATCAATACATTTGCGACTAACAGCCCGCGCGTATCGCTGAAGAACTACACCGTCGGCAGCGATTGGGTCAACGCCGTGTTCGATCGATTCGCGGGCAAAAACGAACATGCGATCCTGCTCGCGCCGTGGGAAGCGATGACACCTTTATGGGTTGCGCAATATGTCGAAAGCCGCACACTCGATCCGAACGATGTCACGCCGGTCTACGTCACGACGGCCACAGCGAATCCGTGGCTTGATAATGTATTCGCCAATTTTGATAAAGGACCGGTTTATCTGGCAGATTATCGACGGCCAGTGATCGAAGGAAAACTATTTCGCTTAAGGCCGGAAGGAACTTGGCCGTTATGGCGCGTTGTTGCACCCGGCGATACGTCCGTGCCGCAAATGGATCATCCGCTAAACCTCAAGACCGTCAGCGCGCCGCAAACTGCGGGCGGCATCTTCGAGGACGCCGACGGGAGCAATCAGATAGAGCTGCTTGGCTATTCGATCGATCGCACAATGATCGAAGCGGGACAAACCGCGCACCTGACCTTGGCGATGCGATCATCGATCACGCCGACGCACATCAGCATGCCGTATGCGCTAGTCGGTGATAAGCGTTACGCCTGGACAACCGATTCGCGTTTGCTGACGCCAGATTGGTTACCAAATGAGGTGATCGTCGATCGCTATGATCTTACATTGCCCTTTAACACACCGGCCGATGAGGTTTCACTCAAACTCGGTATCGCTGATCTCGCTACGGGCCGCGATCTAAGTTTCGTGGATGGAAGCTCAGCCATCGATCTGGGATCGCTGCAAGTGATCACGCCAACCGTTCCGCACATCGAGTCGGCCGAGGACGCGCTGGCCGATTTCAACGCGCAGATCGCGTTGATCGATGCGAGCGCGATCGGGAACGGGAGATCAATCGGGGCTAACGCTAAAACTGAATTGATCGTCAAGCCGGGACAATCGATCCCAGTGTGGCTGAGATGGATCGCGGAGCAGCAGATCGATCAATCGTATACCGTGTTTGTGCACTTGATTAACGAGGGCAATCAACTCTTTGCACAGCAAGATTACACGCCGATGGGCGGCGCATTCCCGACGCAGTTGTGGATCCCGAGATGGATCGAGGGACAGATGATCAATGATCCATATACGATCGATCTACCAAGTGATTTGCCGCCAGGCGAGTATTCGATCGAGGCGGGGATGTACGGCATGACGAGCGGCAAGCGTATGACGATCATCGGGCATGACGGGAGTCTGGCGGGCGATCGGGTGATTTTGTTCAAGGTGAAAGTGGAATAACCCCCACCCCGGCCCTCCCCCGTCGAAAAAAGATTCGCTAAGGGAGGGAGTCCTGTTCTCGCTGGCTGTGCGTGTCGGCAAGCCGAGGTTGATCGATAATTTCTTGTATGAGAATGGCAAGTGGCTGATTGGTGAATTTGCGTAGAGTAATTGAAGCGTCATTGTGAGGAGTCCGATGGACGACAAAGCAATCTCATAATCGATCTGGAGATTGCCACGCCGCCTACGGTGGCGCGCAATGACAACACAACACTTTTTACGCAGTACTCGGTAAGTATTAACCCACTCATCTGAAATCAACTATGCTCTTAGCAATCGACATCAGCAACACTACGATCAAAGCCGGCATCTTCAAAGGCGAGCAACTGCTGGCCAATTGGCGCTTCGCCACCGAGCGCGAGAAACTCACCGACGAATATGCCATGCTGCTGCTCAGCCTGTTTCAAGCCAGCGGCATTCCGGCTAGCGAGATCGACGGCGTGTCGATGTCGTGCGTCGTGCCGCCGCTGCGATCGGTCTTTGACGATCTCGCGAAAAAATATCTGCATCGCTCGCCGCTGATCGTCGGCCCAGGCATCAAGACCGGCGTCAAACTCGCCGTCGATAATCCGCGCGAAGTCGGCGCCGATCGCGTTGTCAATTCGCTGGCGACCTATCGCTTGTATGGCGGCCCTTCGATCGCAATTGCATTCGGCACGGCGACGGTGTTCGATTGTATTTCGGCACAAGGCGAATATCTCGGCGGCGCGATTGCGCCCGGCGTCGCCGTGGCGATGGAATCGTTAACCCGATCGGCCGCACAGCTCTTTCAAGTTGAACTCGTGCGCCCGACCAAAGCGATCGGCAAGAGTACAGTGACGACGATGCAGTCGGGCGTGGTGTTGGGTTTTGCAGGTTTAATCGAAGGCTTGGTCAAGCGCTTGAAAAGTGAACTCGATCCGAAGGCGAAAGTGATTGCCACGGGCGGCCTCGCGGATGTGATTGCGCCTGCAACGGATGTGATCGATGTGGTTGATCATGAGTTGACTTTGAAAGGCTTGAGGTTGATTTACGAGTTGAATGCGGCGTGATACGTGATGCGTGCTGCATGATTGCCGCTGTCAACGTCATGCCCGAATGTTTTTATCGGGCATCCAGATTGACGAGTAGCAATTTACGCTGATCGAGTCGCTGGATTCCCGTTTAAAGCATGCGGGAATGACGCGCGAAAATGCCATTTCCTTATGGACACAATATCTCTGTTAAAAGACAAAAAGATCGTTCTCGGTATCTGTGGCGGAATTGCAGCATTCAAGATCGTCGATCTCGCCAGCAAGTTGACACAAGCCGGCGCGCAAATCGATTGCGTGCTGACCGAATCGGCGGCGAAGTTCGTCACGCCATTGACGTTTGCGTCCGTCACAGGCCGACCCGCCCTGATCGATGGCGATCTGTGGCGAGCCGATCTACATGTGCCACATGTGTCGCTCGGTGAATCAGCGGACTTGTTAGTCATTGCACCCGCGACTGCAAACACGATCGCAAAACTAGCGCACGGGCAAGCGGATAATCTGCTCACCGTGACCGCACTCGCCGCGCGCTGTCCAATCGTGGTTGTGCCCGCGATGGATGGCGCGATGTGGACAAATTCGGCGACTCGAGAAAATATTGCAACGTTGAAATCGCGCGGCTTTCGCGTTCTTGGCCCGGCGACCGGACGAATGGCATCCGGTCTGATCGGCGAAGGGCGCATGGTTGAGACCTCGGAAATTTTTGGTTTCACCCGCGTGCTTTTAGGCGCCAACGGAAAATTAATCGGCAGAAAAATTGTAGTGACGGCGGGTGGTACCCGCGAAGCGATCGATCCGGTGAGATACATCGGCAATCGATCGAGCGGCAAGCAGGGCTTCGCCATGGCGCAAGCGGCGATCGATCGCGGCGCGCAGGTCACGCTGATCGTTGGCGCGTCATCACTTGAAACACCCTACGGTGCGCAGCGGATCGATGTGGACTCGACGGAGCAAATGCGCGATGAAGTCTTAGCCGCTTGCCAAAACGCGGATGCTTTGATCATGGCCGCGGCGGTTGCAGATTTCCAGACGGAGCAAGTCGCCGATCAGAAAATCAAGAAGTCTAAAGAGACGGTCGAGTTTAACATCAAATTGATCCGCACGCCCGATATTTTGCTGGCCGTTAAAGCGCAGAAAGAATCGATCGGGCAGCCGAAGATCACCATCGGGTTTGCCGCGGAGACGCAGAATCTGATCGACAACGCCAAAGCCAAACTATCGAGCAAGGGCCTCGATCTGATCGTAGCGAATGATGTCGCGGCTGAAGATGCCGGCTTCGCCGTCGACACCAATCGGGTTACTGTGATTGGCCGGGGCGGCGGCGTCGAACACTATCCGTTGATGAGCAAAGCACAAGTCGCCGAGCGCGTGTTGGATCGATTGATCGAATTGCTCGGTTAAACGGACTTAACAGCAAATGGAGTAAAATAGCAGCGGCGATCATTCGATCGCCGCTGAAATATTTTTGAGGAGCCATGATGTCTGAACGAACAATTGTGGTTTTGGAAGGCGATCAGACCGGTCAAGAGTTGCTGGAAGAATCAATGCGGGTGCTGGATCCAAAAGTGATTCGTGTGCCGCTATCGTTTCAACGTTTCGATTTGTCATTGGAGAATCGGCGCACGACAAATAACAAAGTGGTGTTGGATGCTGCTGAAGCGTTGAAAGTTTCGGGACTGGGCATCAAGGCCGCGACGATCACGCCGGAGAAAGCGGGCGATGCGGGCAGCCCGAATGCGATCCTGCGCGAGGCGGTCGACGGTAAAGTGATCTTGCGCGTCGGCCGCCGCATCCCGAATGTAAGGCCGGTCGGCGGTGTGTACGCGCCGATCGCCGTCGTGCGCATGGCCGTCGATGATGCGTACGGCGCGAAAGAGTGGCGTGATGGATCGGGCTTGGACGAAATAGCCTACCGCACGGAAAAAATCACGCGCGGCACTTGTCACGCGGTAGCCGAATTTGCTTTTCGGTATGCGAAGAAAACCGGTGCGAAAGTTTTCGGCGGACCGAAATTCACGGTCAGTCCGATCTATGAAGGCATGTTCAAAGAAGAACTCGACGCGGCGGCGAAGCGCCATCCCGATGTGCGTTATGAGCCGCAGTTGATTGATGCGACTTACGCGCTGTTGTTGGTCAAAGCGGGCGAGGCATTGGTCGTACCCGCACTTAACCGCGATGGCGACTGCTTGAGCGATCTGGTCTTGCAGATGTTCGGATCGATCGCAGGCAGCGAGTCGATGATCTTGAGTTTCGATAAAGAATTCAATGTGAAAGTCGCTGTGGCCGAAGCACCGCACGGCACGGCGCCGGGCTTGTTCAAGAAGAATGTGGCGAATCCGCTGGCGATGATTCTTGCTGGAGCGGCGTTGCTAACGTACATCGGATCGACGGAAGCCGATCGTGCGTCACGCGCGATATATGAGTCGGCACTCGAAGCGATCTATGACGGCGTCGCGACGGCGGATCTCGGTCATCATGCGGGCACGACCGAGTTCACCGATGAGGTGATCAAGCGGATCGAGAAGAAGTTGGAAGTGTGGGGCACTTTAGGGTAGACCGAGGACAGCAGACAGAAGACCGCAGATGATTCTGATTCAAGAGTGATCAGCGGCGGTCTTCGGTCCACGGTCATTCAAGGAGAGACTATGTCAGACGAAATTAGCACTCAATTAGCACAGCAAGTGGATAAATACATCGAGAAGTTGCTCATTCCGCACGATGCGGCACTTGAGCAGGGGTTGAAGGATGCCGAAGCGGCTGGCCTGCCATCGATCAGTGTCTCAGCCAACGAAGGCAAGTTGTTGTATTTAATCGCGGAGATGGCTAAAGCCAAACGCGTGTTGGAGATCGGAACGCTGGGCGGATACAGCACGACTTGGTTAGCACGTGCTTTACCAAATGACGGCAAGTTGATCACACTCGAACTCGACCAGAAGCACGCCGAGGTGGCGCGGAAAAATCTCGATCGAGCGGGCGTGGGCGATCGAGTGGAGATTCGGATCGGCACAGCGATCGATTCGCTGCGGCAGATGATCGATCGACATGAAGAATCCTTCGATGTGATCTTCATCGACGCGAACAAAAATGACTACGTTGAATATTTGAACCTTTCACAGCAACTCGCACACGCGGGCTCGATCATTCTGGCCGACAATCTCATCCGCCACGGACGCGCGATAGAGAAAAATCCGCCCGATGAGAATGCCCGCGGAGCGAAAGCCTACAATGAAGCAATGGCCGCCAATCCGAAACTCGACTCGATTATTTTGCCGATCATTCGCAGCAACCTCGACGGATTATCCATCTCGATTGTCAAATGAAAATCAAAGCCGCGTTAGTGACCAAGATCAATCAACCGATTCAAATCGAGTCACTCGATCTGGAAGCGCCGCGCGCGGGTGAAGTGTTGGTGCGCATCGCCGCTTGCGGTGTGTGCCACAGCGACTACCATTTGATCAACGGCGCGACCAATCACCCCCTGCCCGTCGTGCCGGGGCACGAAGGCGCGGGCATCGTCGAAGCCGTCGGTCCGAATGTCACGCGCGTGAAGCCGGGCGATCACGTTGTGCTCAATTGGGCGCCGAGCTGCGGCCGCTGCTTTTATTGTCTGCGCGGCAAACCGAATTTGTGTGACACCTTCATCGGTCCGATTTGGGATGGCGTCATGCTCGATGGCACACCGCGCTTGAGTTGGCACGGCGATCCCGTTTATCACTTCTCGGCGCTCGCCGCCTTCGCCGAGCGAACGGTCGTGCCGCAAGAAACGTGTGTCGTCATTCGTGACGATGTGCCATTGCAGGTGGCCGCGCTGGTCGGCTGTGCGGTGACCACCGGTGTCGGCGCGGTGTTATATACAGCCAATGTTCATGCGGGCGATCGAGTGGCGATCTTTGGTTGCGGCGGCGTGGGGCTGAGCATTTTGCTCGGCGCAAAACTCGCGGGCGCGCAGCAGATCATCGCGATCGATCGGGTGGCGAAGAAACTTAAACTCACCAAAGAATTGGGCGCGACCGATGTGATCGATGCCAGTCAAGTCGATGCGATCGATCAAGTCCGCCGTTTGACGAACGGACGCGGCGCGGATGTGTCCTTCGAAGCAGTTGGCCTGCCGCAGCTGCAAGTCGATTGTGTTGAAGCGGC
Source organism: Anaerolineae bacterium (assembly GCA_041497495.1). Lineage (GTDB taxonomy): Bacteria > Chloroflexota > Anaerolineae > Fen-1058 > Fen-1058 > JBGQGR01. The sequence continues at coordinate 8,938 of JBGQGR010000026.1, forward strand.
TCGCCCCGGCGGCAAAGCGGTGCTGGTCGGTTTATCGGCGCAGGGATCGATCACGCCGCTGTCGGGCGCGAAGATCGCACGGCAGGAAAAAACGATCCTCGGTTCGTATTACGGATCGGCTGACACGGCGAGAGACTTTCCATTCTTACTCGATCTGTATCAAGCGGGCAAACTTGATCTCGATGCGCTCGTTTCAGAAACGTACGAACTGCCTCAGATCAATGAGGCTTTCGTTAAAATGCTAAGCGGTGAAGTGGCGCGGGGCGTCGTTGTGTTTTGAAATGAAGCAGGAGTACCCATGAACGATCAGCTCACCACTCAAGGCTTTCGACTTCGAGAATATCGGCCCAGTGACATTCCGCTGTACGTTAATATTGCCAATCGCATCTACCCGGATGATCCGACGACGATCGAATACGAAGAATACTTCGAGCGGATCTACCCGCCGGATAATCCGCGCCTGCGCTACGCAGTTGAGAATGACGCGGGCCAGTTCATTGGAAATGGCATCTGCATCCTGCCCTTCTGGCAACATGCGCCCGGTGTGTTTATGACGTGGATCATCGTCGATGCTGATTGGCGGCGGCGTGGCATTGGCCGCGTAATGTTGGCCGAATTTGAAGCTTACGGGCGGCGGCAAGGCGCCGAACGCTTGCGTACCGATTGCCGCGAAGATCAGGCTTACTCGATCGAATTTCTGAAAGCGATGGGCATCACCAACTTCGGCCTGCGCTTTGAATCGCAACTCGATCTGAAATCATTTGACGAAGCGCGCTTTGGCAGCGCCGTCGATCGAGCGATCGCCGCCGGCTACGAATTCACGACGCTAACCGCCGAACGCGCGATCAACCCGGAAGCCGATCGGTTGTTGTACGATCTCGATCGGGTCACTCGCGACGATGTGCCGATGCCGGGCGGCACGCGCAGTCGATCTAGCTACGAAGATTTTCGCCGCATTAATCTGGAAAGCCCGGAATCTGATCCTTCGGCGATCTTCATCGCCAAGCATGGTGAGCAATACGTCGGTCACACGATGGTCTGGTTTGGCAAAGACAAACCGGCTTATACAGCAATGACCGGCGTGCTGCGCGAGCATCGCGGACATAGTCTAGCCTTGGCCTTGAAATTGCTTTCTTTTCGATTGATGAAACAACGCGGCCAAACTGCGGCCCGCACCACCAACGATACGGCCAATCCGGCGATCTTGCGGTTGAATGAAAAGTTGGGCTATCAAAAACTACCTGGCAATTCATTGTGGGAAAAATTGCTGTAAAAATTGCGAGCGGGGCACAGCGTTTTGAAATGAAACAAGAGAACCCCATGGTTAATCAATTGATCCCTCAAGGCTTTCGCTTTCGGGAATACTTGTCCAGCGACATTCCCGCCTTTGTCGAAATTCTCAATCGCAGTTTTCCGGACAACCCCAGAGCCATTGACAAAGAAGAATACTTTGAAAGCATTTATCCGCCAGAGAATCCCCGTTTACGTTTCGCCGTTGAAAACAGTGCGGGACAATTGATCGGCACAGGCACGTGCCTGCGACCATTCTGGCAGCACGCACCCGGCGTGTATATGTTGGGGGTCACGATCGATCCCGATTGGCGGCGGCGCGGCATTGGCCGGGCCATCTTGGCCGAGTTTGAAGCTTACGCCCGCACACAAAACGCCGAACGCTTGCGCACCGAGTGCCGCGAGGACGCGCTTTACTCGATCGAGTTTCTGAAGGCACTGGGCTTCACCAACTTCGGCCTGCGCTTCGAATCGCAACTCGATCTGACGACATTCGCTGAATCAAAATTCGATCAGGCGATCGAGCGAGCGCAAGCCGCCGGTTATGAGTTTACGACCTTAGCGGCCGAGCGCGTGATCAACGCCGACGCCGACCAGTGGTTGTACGAGCTCGATCAAATAACCAGCGCCGATGTGCCGCTGCCGGGAGGCGCGCGCAGCGAAACCACTTTCGAAAACTTTCGGCGAGTCAACTTAGAAGGCCCCGAGTCAGATGTCAACGCCATTTTCATCGCCAAGTATCACGGGCAATATGTCGGCCACACCATTGTCTGGTTCGGCAAGAACAAGCCGTCTTACACCGCGATGACCGGCGTGCGGCGCGAACAGCGCGGTCATGGTCTGGCGTTAGCCTTAAAACTGCTTTCCTTTCGCGCAATCAAAAAACGCGGCCTCAGCGCGACTCGCACCACCAACGACACGGCCAACCCGGCAATTCTGCGGCTAAATGAAAAGTTGGGCTATCAAAAACTTCCCGGAAATTTGTTGTGGGAGAAAGTGTTGTCAACTTAGTAAACAATATGGATACCTACAAAGCAATTACCTCACTCCGATCAATACGTCACTTCGATCGATCCAAACCGATCGATGAGCAAGCCCTGCACCGAATCTTGCAAGCCGGCCGCATGAGCGGCTCAAGCAAGAACAGCCAACCGTGGTGGTTCATCGTGATACAGGATCAAGCCACATTGGATGCTTTATCCAAATGCGGCGACTTTGCGGAGCATCTGATCGGAGCAACGATCGCCATCGCGATCGTGTTCGATCCGCAGTTCTATCGCGGCGAGTTCGATTCAGGCCGCACCGCACAAAATATGATGCTGGCGGCGTGGGCTGATGGCATCGGCTCGTGTATCGCTTCGATGCATCGCGAGGACGATACAAAGAAAGTTCTGAACGTGCCGAGCGGATATCGACTGCAGCACATCATCTCGTTCGGTTATCCGCAAGAGCGAGAACAGAGCAC
>JBGQGR010000027.1:0-11648 GCA_041497495.1 Anaerolineae bacterium
CAGAAAAACTACCCCCGTACACATTCGTTGTGACCACACCCGGTGTTGGATTCTGAGCTAAGGATTGCCATTGAGGCGACCAATCGCCTGGCTCAAAATCGCCGTTCAAGATCAAGTTGTTACACACCGGGGGTGTTGGCAAAATACCGGACGAATAATTTTGAATTATGACCGGCAAGTAAAAATGAAGCGAGCTTGAAGTGAAATCCCCAATGGCAGACCAACCCGAACCGTTGCCGTACACATCAAAAGATCGAACACGCCATTGATGCAAGCCATCCGTAACGACAACGGTTGCGTCCAGTACAGCTCCATCGATAATCGAAGAAGTACCATCGACCTCGATTTCGAAACGATTAATACACGTGCCCTCTCCCCCTGTCCATTTGAAAACCGGTGAAACCGCCACGAGCGTAATGTTGTTGGTTGGCGTAATCAAGCCGGGCACTGCCGGGGATCCCGCATAATGCTCTAAATAGCACATCGCGCGCGACATCACGGCCCGCCTGATATCTGCCGGATAAATCGTCTCGAATGGGACCCCCAAGTAAACAAACCGCGCGCCATTTGCCGCAGAATACTGAATTCCAGCGTTCGCGCCTCCATTATACACTAGCGCCGATGACGATCCGCCGCTTGAATTGAATGCGTCGGGATGATCCACGTCGTAAGTACCGTGCGTGCTGTTATCGAATTTAATCGTGCCCAAGCCGTTGAAGATCCCCGCACGTTGTGCCGTCAGCCGATAGGCATGACTTGTGTCGCCATTGTCTGCAACGAACGAGGCCCGCAGCGTATTATTGTAGAATGATGTGTCCCCGAGGTTAGTGAGATCGTAACCAATTTCCGCTCCGCTGATAAACAGCGCGCCACCGTTGTTCATGAAGTTAGTCAGCGCGATCTGATCATTCGATTTGAGTGCTGTATCCGGCGATTGCTCCTCTCCAGCGATCCAGTCCACGATCGAATAATTGCCCAGACCGATCGATCCAGCCGTAACCGATGCGTGCTGCGCGCTATCGAACGGCAGTCTTAGCGCATCGGCGTGTTGGATGATGTAATCGTAGCGATTGATCCGGTTCAAGAACATGCGCCGATTAAGTCCATCTGGCCCATCGGTTTGTTGAATCAACTCCGTGTAATCAATTCGATCAAAACCGTACACAATCAACACGGGCGCCGGACTTGAAGCGCTGACGCGCGCGGCCATGACCGGCGTTGGAAATGATTCGCCGCCCGTATTCACGCCCGTCACACGCACATACACCAATTGATTCGGCAGCAGATTCGTCAGCGTGAAGATCGATTGGGTGGTGCTGAGGCCATCGTTCCAACCGAAGCCATCCGTACTGGTATAAACTCGATAAGCGGTAGCTGCATCACCGAGCGTGCCAGTACTATCAGTCGGGCCGGGCTGCCATTTGACTACAATTTGGCCTGCTCCGCTATTTCGCACGATCAGGTGCGTCGGCGGTTCGGGCAAGAAGACCAGCGGCACATTCACCGGCTGAAGTGAATGCCAATAAGCCACCAAGCCGTGGTACACCGCGCGCGCCGAAATCAAATTGAAGCGCGGATCTTTTTGCGCTTGCACATCGATCGGGTTGTCGTGATAACCGTTCTCGATCAAGACGCCGGGCATTGATGAGAGCAAGCGCAGTTCACCAAAGTCGGCGGACTTCTGGCCTCGATCGATCCAATTGGGATCCCATTGAGCGTGAATACCATTCAAAAGCGCGGCATGGATCGAATCTTGCAGCAAATAACTCCCAGCGGTTGGCGACGGATACCATACATACGATTCGGTGCCGCTGGCGGTCGTGTTATAACCATTGTAGCCATTGGTATGCCACGACACATAGACTGAATCTTCACCCGGCTCCTTTTCCCACTCCGCATAGATCGGACGAATGATCACATCATTCAGCGTGTCGACACTGGGCACGCCCACCCACTTGGCATATTGCCGCGATTGTTCTTCCCAGCGCGGCTTGCCACTCGGCGGCGCACCGGCCACCGATACATCGCCAATGCCGCCGCCGATGCGAATCGCATCGGCGATGACGCTCAAGCCACTAATAACCGATTGATTCGTCAAGCGAATATGCGCCGGTTGTCCACCATAGAACGGGTACATGCCCAAGAAGCGCCAGGTGCCGCCATCACGCGTTTGAGTGATCGTGACCGGCGTCGTTGCGCCCGCATGATCGATGGTGTAATGCGCATCGGCGGTGCGCGTCACGACCGGATAGTCATACCAGACGTAGACGGCATATGTGCTCGTGATCGGTGGCATGAAAGTCCAAGTCGCTGTCGCCGTAGCCGCTGAATTCACGGTCGATGCCATATGATAACTGCCGGCATAACCCTGAGGGCCAGTCACCCAGTTGCCCTGTGTCGTGAATGACGGGCTGCTATCATCGACAATCAGCATCGACGTATTCATATCGCGTTCGCGCACCGTCCAGGCATCCGCGCCGGCATTCCACAAATATTGTAGCAGATATTGATTGACGACTTCGGCATTGTTGAAATCTTCGACAATGCCTTCGCCAGCCGGATAAGGTGAACGTGGATAGGTGCCGCGTTGAGTTAAATAGCCTAAGGTGGTGGTGTAATACCAGCCATGACCCGCACTGACAAACACGGTCTTGCCATATAATCCGCCGCGCGCTTGAGGTTGTCCGTCGATCGGCGGTTGATTACCCAATGGTAAGCGCGATTGGCTGATCGCCCCCGCTTTTTGCGGAATGGCAATTGGCTTCAAAAAAGAGGAAAGCAACTGATAAGTGCCATCGACCGCGCGCGCATTGATCTCAATCCGCTTGAAGTTGTACGGCGTCAAGGTGGTCATGATCTGTTCGTTAGCCGCTTCAACTTGATCGTCGCGCAGTGAGGCAATGAAGTCAGACGGCAGATCAAGATCGATCACGACGCGATCGGGACTTACCGATAAATCGCCCAACTCCGATCGATCCGGCAGTGCCGATTGAACGCCGGCGGCGTGCTCGTAGAAGGTCGGGCCGGACAGCATCGACTGGATCAGCGATCGGACTTGATCCGTGATCGAGCCGATCGATTTTACACCCAGCCGTTCGACGCAATTGATCGAGACGCCATTCGCAAAACAGATCGTTCCGCCGGAAGATTGTTGTTCGGCGCGAGAAGCGGAAACTGGCTGCAGTTTGTTAAGCGAGTGAGTTACCGCAACTAGCATGATTAGGCCGATGAGCGCCGTAAATACGATCGGAATTACGTGAATACGTTTCATGATCGAATCGCCCTCTCATTGATTATAACAAACTACCTAGCAGATGGCGTATCGCATATCGCTGGTCGATACCGATGATCGATCACCCGGCCAACAGATACAAAAAATCTTGCGGAGAATTATCTCCCCCGCAAGATTGAGTTGAAAGCATCGATAAGCGAACGGCTTTTAGCCTTCCGCCGTCAGCCTGCGTATTACGGACCCCAACCGGTCGGCGGGTCGATAAACTGGGTCAGCTCAATGAGGCCGTAACCACCCGACGAGGGCGGATTGTTAGGCACGAGTTGAAACTTGTGCTTGGCGGCCGTGAATTTCACCCAGTGGCTGCCATCCCAAAAACCCAACACCAAATCTTGATGCTTGGCTTGCGCGCGCTGATAGTCGGCGGCCGTGTAAGCGATCTTGACCGTCATCGGCGGATTGAATTTGGGGATGTGCTTCGTCGCATCAACATCTTCAACCACATCAAAGTCGAAGACGATGCGACCCGGCGTGAATTCATCCCTGCCTGATTTCAATGATCCCTCTGCCGGTTTGGACTTGCGGACGGTCTTCACTTTCTTGCCCTGCCAGGGCACGGTGATCGTCACATCGATATCATCAAAGCGGGCGAAATGTTTTTCAGACGGTTGACTGCTCATTACGTTTATCCTCCTCTAGGATTTGAGAATTTTGATCGATACCGAGTTTCACGAGAACAACGCCCAGCCCGTGACCGGCTTTCGCCAGTTCTTCGTGCTCGTTCGCATCTTTCAGCATCGGCAAGCTCGCCTCATACGCTGCTTTGGCGCGTTCGAGGTTGCCCAACTTCAACCAGACATCGCCTAACGATCGTTCGGCTACACCGCACTCTCGACCGGGGCCTAACTCGGCACCGACCTGCTTCGCGTTTGTCGCCTGCTCTAAGGCTTGATCGGCATCCTCTTTTGCTAAATATGCATCGGCTAAACCCGCATACGCTAGACAGCGCATCCGCTTCTGTCCGGAATCTTTCGACAACTGCCGCAGCCGATCGTAGTAATGGATCGATTGCGCGTAATCGCGCAGCGTGTAATACAGATAGCCCATGTTGTTATACATGTATTGCAGGCCGTCCACATCGCCCAGCCCTTCTTCGATGTCCATCGTCTGCCGATAGCAGGCCAACTGTTTGTCGATGTCATGCAGCTCGCCATACACCAAGCCTAAATTCCCGATCGCGCGCGATTCGGTCAATCGATCGCCGCGCGCGTGAAATACTTTTCGACAGGCTTCAAATTTATCGCGCGCCTCGGTCAAGTTTTTTCGCTGCCAGGCGATGAGTCCCAACTGCATGTTGATGCGCGCCAATAGATCGTCGTCGTTGTGCTCAGGCGCCAAGCGTTCGCCGATCGTCAAATGCTCAAAGGCGCGATCCAAATGGCCCTGCCTATATTCGATCACGCCCAAATTATGATGGTAGTAGGCGATGCCGCTCTGGTTGCCTAAAGCCTGATCGATGTTGAAACTCTGCGTCGCAAAATCGATCGCGCGATCGTACTCACCCGCCCGCAGATAAATGCCGCTGATGGATCGCAGCAACTCCGATCGGTCTGCTTCGCCCAGCGGCTCATCCAACGCGGCGGAATAGGCTTCAACCGCCGCTTGATACTCGCCTCGAATCTTGCGCGCGTCGCCGACGATTGTGCACAGCGCAACCCACTGATCCGAGGACAGCGATTTTTTGGGGAACCGCTTCAGCTGTTCCAACAAGCCGCCCGCCCCGCCGGAATTGATAATCACCAGACCCTTCGCGGCCAGCAGATCGAGCGCGCGGGCCAGGTCGCGTTTCTCAAAATAATGATGCGCCGCTGTGAGATAATTCTGCTGCGCTGCGAAGTACTCCGCCGCGCCCAGATGGAAGCGATCTTTGTCGGCGCGGCTGAGGATGTGATAACAATAATCGCGCACTAAACCGTGACAGTGAATTTGATCTCGATCGGTCTCATCGAGCAGCTGCCGATCGATCAGCGCGTCGATGCCCGTCACGACATCCTCGATATTTTCGGCTTCGAGGATACTCTCGGCTGCGTCACGCTCGATCGAGTTGGGGAAGACCGACAGCGCGCCCATGATCAATTTTTCGTCGTCATTCAGCGTGCTATAAATGTTGGACATCAAGTAATCGCGCACATCGCCTTTGCGCGACATCGCTTCCACGAGTCGATCGACAGCAACTGGATCGTCCATCACCGGCTCGATGGCCGCGACACTCAACTCCAGCAACTTGGCATTACCTTCAGTGCGCTCCCACAATCGCCGCATGATCGGTACTGGCAAATGAACTTGATGATCGGCGATGAAGGCAGCTGCTTCTTCGTAACTAAAGCCGCTCAATGGTGCCGTGACGAATGATTCCAAGTCGCGCGGCACTTCGCGGCCCAACAATATCACGCGCGTCGAGGCGGCTTCGCGCAGATCGACCAAGCGCTGGCGTATCATTTTGAAAACGTAGGCGATCTCCGGCACGCGCTCAACGATCTGTAGATCATCGAAACACAACACGTAACTATTTGCCGTCAAACCCGCCAACAGCAAATTCATGCGCACGGTTCGATCCAGCGGCTTCTGCGATTCGGGTTCGTTGTTGAGATACCGCCACAAATTATGATCGCCGTGACTTTCCAAAAACGCACCTAAGGCCCAGAACAATCCATCGACGCTGGCCTTTTCAACTTGATCGAACGTGTGCCAAAAAATATGTTGGGCGTCTTTCGCCATTTCGTGTGCGAGCTTCGCGCCCAGAGTGGTTTTGCCCGCGCCGGCCATGCCGGTAATCACAATGAAGCCGTCACGCTGCAAGCGCGCCCGGTAGTTCGCCAATTCTTTTTCGCGTCCGATAAAATGGGACACCGCCGGGATTGTTTCGATCATCAACTCCACGGCATATTCATCAAGCACAATCGTCGGCACGGAGCTAATCGGCGCGATCGGGCCAGAAGATCGATCGAGTCCGCCGGGCGCGCTAAATGCCGCCGAATCCGAAACGGCCAAACGCAGCTCGCGCGCCAAATCGCCCGCGGAGTGATATCGATCCGCCGTCGTCTTGGACATCGCTTTCAAAATCACGCCTTCAATCGCCGCGGACAGCGCAGGGTTGATCGATCGCGGTGCGGGCGGTTCTTCATAGATGTGCTTAAAGACCAGCGTCATGGCCGTCTCAGCGCTGAACGGCAGTTGACCCGTGGTCATTTCATATAACACCACGCCGAGCGAATAAATGTCAGTGTGTTGATCGAGCGGCAGGCCTTGACCTTGTTCCGGCGAGATGTATGCCGGCGAACCCATGCTCGCGCCCGATGCAGTCAGATCACTCGGCCCGCTTAATATGCGCGCCAGACCGAAATCCGCTAGCTGTACCCAGTCGTTTTCGTCCAGCAAGACATTCGATGGTTTGATATCGCGATGGATGATGCCGCGACTGTGGGCGTGATCGAGCGCGGCTGCGATCTGTTCGATCAAGCGGGTGGTCAGCGCCAGCTCGATCGGGTTACCCGTCCGATCGGCCAATGTGCCGTGCTGCACATATTTCATGACGATGTAAGTCAGATCGCCCTCTTGGCCGTAATCGATGATCGGTAAAATGTTGGGGTGGTTTAGCAGAGCGACGGCTTTGGCTTCACGCTCGAAGCGTTCGGCAAAGCCCGGCGTGAGTGCGTGCTGCGCGGGCAGAACTTTGATCGCCACATATCGATCGAGATTGGACTGGTAGGCTTTGAAGACTGACGCCATGCCGCCCTGCCCGATCGATTCGATGATTTGATATTGGCCGATGCGCTTGCCGGATAAGTCCATGCGATCCTCGAAATGCATTGTACAACAATTTCATCATTGCACGCAATGACGCGAAGGCGCAAAGAAGATAATCGAGGCTCATCGACCGCGTCCTCGCGGTTGCGGTTGACGAGCAGATATTTCATGGTGATGGTGTTGATGCCAAACGCACCATCTCCCATTCCGCCAGAACCGGTTGAATGTCTTCTAGAGTCAAATTGGATTTTTGAAGTCGCAGATCTTTTCCAGTATACTTAATTACGAGGCTATGAGTTGTTGAGTAATTATCGGAACTCATTAATTTCCCATATCGCATAAATATTCTTTCGCCAAACGAAAAGTGCAATTCCGATTCGCCAACCCACATGTATGCGCCATCTATTTTTTGAAAACAAATAAACTGGCCAACGTATTGGTCAAGAGGTGGATGCAGGTCACGACCAACTGATAATTCCAAAGGACAATCTTGATCTTTGGAATCATATATTTTAATCTCAGCTTCTGAGGAGATGGGCGTGAAACTCAGCGAAGCCGAATCGGCTACACTCAATGCCTGCAAGAATGGCTTTAATTGCTCATCGCCCATACGATATGTCGGGTTATCAGAAGAGTATTTGAAGTTTATGAGCAAAGCACATGCGCCATAGCACAAAAGAAAAAGTGACAACCATCGCAATCTTCGCGCTTTACGTCGCTCACCCCAAAATAGACCAACCCACCCTAACGCAAATACAATCAATGCGACTGGAAGCCATAGACATAGATTCAACAAAATATCAAAGAATATTCCAGCCGCCATGCTTCCTCCACAAAGATGCCCCCTGCGAACAAAACTTTTATTTCACTCGCTTCAACAACTTCTCGATCGGCCAAGTATTGATCACTCGAGCCGGCGTAGCCCACGCTCGACGAGCGACCGCGACGCCATAGTGCATGTTATTCAATGAAGACGGATCGTGTGCGTCGGTGGAGATGACGAGATCGCAACCAACGTCTAACGCACGGCGTGCATGCAGATCATTTAAGTCTAATCGTTCCGGGCTAGCGTTGATCTCCATGATTGTTCCAGTTTCTTTGCACGCGGCGAAGATCGCTTCCATGTCTAAGTCGGCACCGGGACGGCTCTTGCTTGAATCGGCGGCTTCATAATTCAAGCGACCGGTCGGATGCGCAAAAATATCGACGTGCGGATTGCGGATCGCACTTATCGCACGCTGTGTGACTTTATCATGTTCTTGTCGCAATGAAGTATGCAGTGAGGCTAAAACAATGTCCAATGAGGCGAGCACATCGTCGGGATAATCGAGCGTGCCGTCGGCCTTGATTTCAACTTCCGCGCCTTGTAAGACGCGAATGCCTAAGTCTTTCGCATTGATCGCATCGATCTCCTTGCGCTGCTGCTTTAATCGATCCGGTGTCAGGCCATTCGTCACGCCGAGCGATTGCGAATGATCGGTGATCAATATATATTCATAGCCGCGCGCTTTCGCCGCCCGCGCCATCTGCTCGATCGTGTTGTGACCGTCGCTCCACTTCGAGTGCATCTGCAAATCGCCGCGAATGTCTGACAGCTCAATGAGTTTCGGAATATCACGGTCGAACTCGTCGCGATCTTCACGCAGTTCGGGCGGACTAAATGACAAGCCCAGTTTCTCATACACTTCGGCTTCTTCACGGCAGAAAACGTCTTTACCATCTTTCGTGCGCGTCAACGAATATTCATTCAGCGAATAACCTTTGCGCAAAGCGATCTCGCGCAAGCGCACATTGTGTTCTTTCGAGCCAGTGAAATATTGCAGGGCCGCGCCCCAATGTTTGGGTTGAATGACGCGCAGATCGACTTGCTGGCCGGTGTGCAAACGCACGCTCGATTTAGTCGATCCGCGCGCGATCACTTCGGCAACTTGCGGCAACCTCGTAAAAGCATCCATTACTCGATCGACTTCATCAGAGGAGACGAGCAGATCGATGTCGCCGATCGTTTCTTTCATTCGCCGCAGTGATCCGGCCACCGACGCGCGCTGCACGCTATCGACTTCCATCAACTGGCGCAGCATGCCATGAGCCAATGGATACGCAATGCCCAGCGGCGATCGATCTGATGTGCCGCGCCGCCTGTTCGTTTCGATGTTGGCAATAATCTTCGCTTCCAATTTCGGACCAACGCCGGGCAGGCCCGCTAATTTTCCAGCGCGGGCGGCTTTCTCCAATTGATCGACGCTTTTAATACCGGCGTCTTGCCACAACATCTTCACGCGCTTCGGCCCCATGTCGGGCACATTGAGCATCTCGACGACGCCCGCTGGAATTTCTTTCTTCAGTCGATCGAGCAGCGGGAACGATCCGGCCTTGAGCAGCGAATCGACTTTCTCAGCGATGGCCTGGCCCACACCCGCGATCGATCGCAGTTCGCCGGCTTGCGCGATGGCGTTCAGATCGCGATCGAGATTAGCGAATTGTTCCGCCACGCGCCGATAAGCGATCAGCGCAAATCGATTTTCTTTGCCTTCGATGTCGAGCATGTCGGCAAGTTGGAAAAATATTTTGGAGACTTCTTGATTGTTCATGGTGACCCCCACCCTGGCCTCTCCCCCGATAAATCAGGGGAGGGAATCGAATCGCTCGTGCGATCAAGATTATAACGCAGATGGCTGATAGCTGATGGCAAGACGTTATCACTCTTCATTCGTCACTCATCACGTTTGCATCCGATCATCCGTGAAAGTATAATGTGCACATGCAGATCGATCCGCAGCAGCAAGCATTGTTCGCACGTGTTTACGAAGTTGCCAAACAAGTGCCGCGCGGGCAGGTCACGACGTATGGCGATGTCGCCTCGATCGTCGGGGCGGGCTGCGATGCGCGCTTAGTTGGTTACGCGATGGCGAATTGTCCCGACGATGTGCCGTGGCAGCGCGTGATCAATGCGCAAGGAAAAATTTCGCTGCGCGGCAACGATGGCGCGACTAAGCAAAGAATGCGACTTAAAGCCGAATGGGTTGAATTCGATCAGCACGGCAAGATCGATTTCGATCGATATCGCTGGGCGGGGCCGAATGAAGCGTGGGCTGCTGAACATGGTTACAGTACATTACCCAAGCGCGAACCGCCGATCGAGCAACCGAAATTATTGTGACTAGATGACATGATTATCGACGTCTAATGTCATGCTGAGCAAAGCGAAGCATCTCTATTCATTAGCGCAGAGATTTCTCGCTTCGCTCGAAATGACAAACCACAACATCACCTTGTCAGATTAGCACAGCATCATCATTCAAGATAATAAACATCAACCAAGACACCATGTCCCACGAAATAGTCGGCAACTTACACATGCACACACCGTATTCCGACGGTGAAGGTTCACACGACGAGATCGCGCTGGCCGCCGAGAAAGCCGGACTCGATTTCGTCGCCGTGACCGATCACAATGTCTGGGTCGATGAGATTCAAGGCTATCATCACAATGTGCTGGTCTTGATCGGCGAAGAGGTGCACAATCCACGCCGCCAACCGCAAGTGAATCATTCATTGATCTATGGCGCGGAGGACGAGATGTGTATCTATGCCGCTCAGCCGCAGAAGCTGATCGAGGAAACGCATCAGCGCGGCGGCCTGTTGTTCATCGCGCATCCCTTCGATTATCCATTGAACTTTATGCATGAACCCGGCATCCCATGGATCGATTGGGAAGTTTCCGGCTACAACGGTATCGAAATCTGGAATTACATGTCGGAATTCAAGCGGCGCTTGCCAAATAAATTGATGACGTTGTATTATGCCTTTCATCCTGAGAAAGCGATCCGTGGGCCGTTCAAGGAATCGCTGCGGTTGTGGGATGATCTGCTGGCTTCAGGGAAACATGTTGTCGGCTTCGGCGGCGCCGATGCGCACGCAGCGCCGATGTCTTTAGGACCATTCAAACGCGTGATCTTTCCTTACGAATATCTCTTTCGCTGCGTGAATATGCACTTGATGATCGATACGCCATTGATCCAGGAAGTCGATCGAGACAAACGCATAATCTATCAAGCGCTGCAAGACGGCCGGGGCTGGGTGGGCTACGATCTGATCGGATCGACCAAAGGCTTTCGGTATGTGGCGCGCAGCGGCTCACTGCAGACCGAGACTGGCGGTGAGATTCGACGCGCAGGCGCAATCAACTTCGAAGTGCAAACGCCATTGCCCGCGACGATTCAGATCATCAAAGCAGGTAAAGGGATCGTTGGACGCAGTGAAGGCAGCGTCTTGAAATTCACCACAGCCGAAGCGGGTGTGTATCGGGCCGAGGCGTATCGATCGGGCAAAGGCTGGATCTTCAGCAATCCAATCTACGTGCTGTGATCGATGGCGAAGCGCGGGTGGATGTTACTGCGTTTTTAGATCGAATAAATTACCACGGCCCGATCGAGCCGACGGCCTCAACGCTCCGCGCCATCCACATCGCTCATTTGCATTCGGTGCCATTTGAAAATCTCGACATTCATTTGAAGCGGCCATTGTCGTTGAATGCAGACGATCTCTTCAACAAGATCGTCGTGTGGCGGCGCGGCGGATTCTGTTACGAATTAAATGGATTGCTGGC
>JBGQGR010000028.1:0-11584 GCA_041497495.1 Anaerolineae bacterium
ACACGCAAAGCCGATCGCTTTTTGAGGTATTGGCGCGCCGGTGGGTCAAAGAAAATGGCGCGTGGGTGAAGCGCAGCAAAGTGATCGGCACGTCACGCCGCAAGGGTGAATGGTTGGAGTGATCGAAAGTACAGTGGGCAAACTTAAACGAGGCAAACATGAGCACAGTGGATGGCGTTGAGCAAGACGATGATCCAGAGCAATCTAAGGGCGAGGATCCATCGCCCGAGACTATACGCGCGGCCTATAATCGTTTGGTGATTGTGCTCGATCGGGCCATCGCCCGGCAAGCGGCGGACCCGGTCGATGTTTCCACGGGAACAAAGCCGGCACTGGTCGAACTCAACGCCGGCACCGAGGCGGCAGCACTCGCGGCGGACCGCAAAAGCAAAAGCCGCCGGTGAGGGCTGGATCGAGTATCGAATCGGCGGCCGTTACGCCTTGCGAAGATGGCGAGACACGGACGGACGCAAACACGCGGCCTACTTGGGGCGCGATGAGTAGTACTCTTGATTGGTGGGCAAGCAATGGAAATAGATACTTTGAACGGACACAAGCGCGCGGTGATCTATGCGCGGGTAAGCACCGACGAGCAAGCGACGAAGGGGTACAGCTTGCCCACACAGATTGAGGCGTGTGAGCGATACGCGCATGACAACGGCCTTGAGGTGGTGGGAGTGTTCAAGGATGACTATACTGGCACAAGCCCGATCGAATCACGGCCCGAAGGCCGCAAGGCTTATGAGATGCTAAGCAGCAATCAAGCGGACGTGTTTATCGCCTATCGGATCGATCGCATTGTGAGACCGCCTGAGGACGGTGACGAGTGGGACATGCCGATCTTGATTCGCGGGCTTGCCAAGTTGAACAAGGCGATCCATACCCTTGATCGCGGGCAGTTAAAAACAGACTTCGCCAGTTTGTTGATCGCCATGCTTGACGCCAAAGGCGCAGGCGATGAGCGGCGCAAGATCATTGAACGCACGACGCGCGGGCGCAATCGCAAAGTCCAAGAGGGCAAGGTGCTCGGCACGGGCAAGCCGCCGTATGGTTACACTTTTAGCAAAGATTCACTCGTGATAAACGAGGCGGAAGCGGCCATCGTTCGTATGATTTATCAGTGGTATGTGTACGGTGAGAATGACGAGCCGCCGATGACGGATTACACCATCACGCGCAAACTCAGTGCCATGGGCATACCGACGCCCGGCGAGAGTCGCGCCCGTCATGCCCGGATTCGGGGATCGTCAATGTGGTGCTACGCCACAACCCGCCACATCTTGATCACCGAAACGTATGCCGGTGTTTTACGCTTTGGACGCAATGGGACTTTTCACAAAGGCGAGAAAAGAGTCAAACGCCCGAAAAATGCACTCGCTGTTCTTAACGTCTTCCCGATCGTCTCGCCCGAACTATGGGACGCAGCGCAGGCACGGCGAGAACGCAACAAGCAAATGTCGGCGCGTAATTCAAAACATGAGTATTTACTTCGCAGCCTGATTACTTGCGGCTGTGGCTGCAAAATGACGGGGCGTTTCTGTGGTGAAAGCCGCCGTTATCGTTGTCATAGTGATAGCAGTTTTATCAAAGGGATCGAGCACGATCGTTTCAACTGTCATGAAAAGACGGCCAACGCCGATGTATTAGAGGCCGTGGTGTGGCAATATGTGCTGGACATTTTAACCGATCCGATTCGCTTTGAGGCAGAATGGCGCAAGGCCCAAGCGATCGAGCAAGATGCGCTTGCGCCTAAACGTGATCGCTTAGAGACCATCCGCGATCTGATCAAGCATTGCGAACAGGAAGCCAACGAAACAGCCGCAGCCCTAAAAAGAGCAAAGGGAATAGTGTTGGCAAAACTGGAAGCCGATATGGATAGCGTGAACAATCGCTATATAAAACTCACCGACGAACGCGATCGATTACTGGTAGAATTGCAAACCGGGGCGCGGTTGGATGAGGGCGCATTATCGCGGGCATTGCAATTTCGCGCCGATGTGATCGAGGGCCTTAAACATCCAACGTTTGACGATAAGCGGCTTTACTTAGACTTACTGCGGGTCACTGTCAAAGTCAAAGACGGCAAAGCGGTGATCGGCTGTGCGTTACCGATTGAACCGATTGAGGTCGATCTATCGGCTGGTAAATTGACTTTAGTATTACAGCGAGGGGCAAGGGGCAAGGCACACAGGACAAAGAATGAAAAGATGCAGGGTGCCAGATGCAAGTGATGCTTTGAGATGCGAGATGAGCGACACCTGCACTGCACCGCACTGCGTGCGGTGCAAGTGGATGCGAGATGGAATCAACTGATGAGGTCAGGCGATGACGATTGATTTTGAAACGATCATCATCGGCGCGGGCGCGATGGGCAGCGCGGCGGCGTATCATTTAGCCCGCGACAACCGATCGGTTTTGCTGCTCGAACAGTTTGCCATCGGGCATCAGCGAGGCAGCTCACACGGCGACAGCCGCATCATCAGGCTGGCTTACGATCATCCAACCTACGTCGAGTTGGCTCGATCAGCATATCACCTGTGGGCGGAGTTGGAAAGCGAACTTCACCGCGCGTTGATCACCACGACCGGCGGGCTGGATATGTCCGCCCCCGATCAGCGATCGTTTGAGATTCGCGTCGAGAGTCTGAAACAAAAGCAAGTACCGTTCGAAATATTGGATACGGCCGAGATCATGCGTCGTTTTCCTCAGTGGCATTTGAGCGAAAAAACAGTCGGCGTGTATCAAGCCGATTCGGGCATTTTGAATCCCAGCGAATGTGTGCCGCTTATGGTCGCTCAAGCCAAGCGGCGCGGCGCAGTCGTGATCGAGCAAACTCCCGTCCGATCGATCCGCGTCCACGATCGAGGTGCAGATGTCGTGACCTCTGAATCGATCTATCATTGCCGAAAATTGATTATCAGCGCTGGAGCATGGGCCGGACCGTTGTTAAAGACAATCGGAGTTGATCTGCCACTGGCCGTTACCCAAGAGCAATTCGCTTATTACGCAGTGGATCAACCAGCAGACTTTCAGCCGGATCGATTCCCGGTGTTCATCCACTATGGTTCAGGCGGAACGTTCGATAATTACGGCTGTCCGATCTTCGGGCATGACGGCGTGAAAGTCGGCGAACATCACGCCGGGCCGATCGTCACCGCGGACACGCGATCATTCGAGATCGATCAGGCACGTCTCAAGCGGCTGACGGACTACGTACGCACTCATCTGCCCGGTGTTACGGGCGAAGCGTTCGATGTATCCAGCTGTTTGTACACGAACACGCCCGACGAACACTTCATCATCGACATACTGCCGGATCATCCGCAGGTCATCATCGCTTCGCCCTGCTCCGGTCACGGTTTCAAATTTTCGATCTTGATTGGGAGAATTCTGGTAGACTTGGTCGAACGAGGCAAAACGGAATATCCGATCGGGCTGTTTGAGCTGAAGAGGTTTGTTGGGAAATGAAAAGTGACGAGTGACGAGTGATCAGGTTAATGGTCACTCGTCACTCATCTCTCCTCACTTTATTGCATCTGCGTCAATTCAAAAATATCGTGGAACGGCCCCTGCTTCGAAGTGATCATCTGCATGTTCAGCGCCATGAGCGGCGCTTTGGTCTCACTCCCGTCAGTTAATCTCACGATCATATAACCCTGTTCGCGTTCGCGGAATGAATAATGCGATCGGACGCCTTCGGCAAAACGATCGCTCAAGACCTGGCGCAGCGCCTCCGCCCGATCGAGTGCGGTGACGACAATGAAGTTGTCGCTGCCCGTATGCCCCAGAAAATCAGTCTGTGTGCCTAGTTGATTGACCGTTTGAGTAAAAACCTGCACGGCAAAACGCAGCACTTCCTCACCGGCTAAAAATCCGTAGGCATCGGTGAAGGTCTTTAAGCCGCGCAAGTTCGATCGGATTAAGGCCCACTCGTTTTCGCTGAGCAGCAGTTCGCGCAATCGATCTTCGATCAAATGCGGGCCAGGCAAGCCGGTCGTCGGATTCACCAGATTCTGAAATTCGGCGCGGCGCAGCGCGTTGCGAATGCGCAGTCCCAACTCTTCGGCATCGACCGGCTTCGTCATGAATTCATCCGCGCCAGACGACAGCGCCAACAATCGATCGTCGCGCTTGGCATACGGCGCAAGCAGCGTGATGTGAATATGCCGCGTGCGCGGGGTCGATCGGATGTTGTGGCAGAGATCCGTAACATCCAAGCCGGGCGTTTCGCTATCGAGAATTACGGCTGGCGGCAGCGATTGGCGCACGGCCGCTAGCGCCTCAGCTTGCGAGTGTACCAGCAAAACCGATTGACCGGCCGCCTCAAAATGTTCCTTCAAGAGATATGCCACGTCTTCGTCAGCAGGCACAATCAGCACAACGCCAGTATTCATTCATCGATCTCCGGGCAATGAGTTCGAGATGACACATGGGAAGCGAGATGTCTAAGCCGGCGTTTCAGAGCAATCATCTCCGACCCCAAAATTCCAACTTTCATATTATGGCATAGCCTGTGAAGGTGTCAAGTCACATTAATTTAATTTTGTCCCTATGTTTGCCACGCCCTTTGAGTTAGAGTATAATCGCGCAAGATAGTTTGAGCGATCAAATTAAGGGGCTTGATGGGTGTGTGAGATTTGATGTTTAAGGTGGCTGAAGTGTCTGAGGAGCTACAACCTGAAGCAACAGCAGGGCCGGCGTCTGCCATCGAAACGCCCAAGCCACGATCGAATTTATTGCGCGAGATTATCGAGACCGCGCTGCTCACCGCAATTATTTTCTTGCTGGTCAACACGCTGACCGGCCGTTTTCGAATTGAAGGTTCCAGCATGGAGCCGAACTTGCATGACGGCGAATACGTGATCATCGATCGAGTGTCGTATGTGCTGCATCCGCCGGAGCGCGGCGACATCATTGTCTTCACCCCGCCTACCGGCGATCGAGATTACATCAAGCGCGTCATCGGCCTGGCCGGCGATACGGTGGTAGTAAGCAACGGCCAAGTATTAGTGAATGGCACCGCACTGGATGAGCCGTATCTTAATACGACCACCAACTATGCGCTGGGGCCACAAACGATCGAGCCGGGTCACTATTTTGTACTGGGCGACAATCGCAATAATTCCAGCGATTCACACGCGTTCGGCACCATTGTCACCAGCGCCATCGTCGGCCGAGCGTGGTTTGTGTACTGGCCGCCCAGCGATTGGGGTGCTGTGCCTCACTACACTTACGCGGCGGCCAAGTAGCTGCGTCAGATCCACTAGAATCAAGGCTATTACGTGTCACAAGAATTACTTAACCTGATGGCCACCTCCGTCGAAACAGTGCCACAATCGGTCGAACCGTTACGCAAACCGTCGACCTTATTGCGCAGCATTATCGAGATCTTTGTCTTAACGGCTATTATCTTCTTGATCGTCAACACCGCCATTGGCCGCTTTCAAATTCAAGGACCGAGCATGCAGCCGAATTTGCAGGAGGGCGAACGGGTCATCGTCGACAAAATTTCCTACTCGCTGCTTCCTCCGCAGCGAGGCGACATCATCGTCTTCGATGGTCATGGTTCGGTCGATCTGATCAAACGCATCATCGCCCTGCCCGGCGAAACGATCGAGATTCAGGGCGGCCAAGTATTCATCAATGGAGCCGTGCTGGACGAACCCTATCTCGAACATCCGACCAGCAGCGATGTACAGGCGCAGCAAGTGGCCACTGATCATTACTTTGTCATGGGTGACAATCGGGGCAATTCGCAAGACTCGCGCACCTTCGGGCCTATCCCCACGAAGGAAATCGTCGGCCGGGCGTGGATCATCTACTGGCCGCCGACGAACTGGTCGATCGTGCCGCATTTCAATTACGCGGCGGCTCAAACACCTTAAGTCCCACTGAGGCATGTGTGTCGATTTCAGAAGCGCAGGTGCGAGAAATGGTCCGGGCTGTTCTGCTCCGCACGTTAGGCCAGACGGATCGATCGACCGCGCCGCGATCTTCGGCGACGATCTCGGCCAGCACGATCGATCAACTCGCACCCGGCGAATCGATCACGATTGCCTCCGGCGATCGAATCACGCCACTGGCACGCGACGCTGCCCGCGAACGCGGCGTGCAGTTGATCGAACACCCGATCGATCCTCCCGCCCGATCGGCCACGAATAAATCGATCGCGATCGGCTCCGATCACGGCGGCTTCGAGTTAAAGCGCACACTGCACGCCTATTTGATCGAACTAGGTTACGCGCCGATCGATTGCGGCACGTTCTCCACGGACTCGGTCGATTATCCCGATTTTGCCCTAGCGGCCGCCGAGCTGGTCGCCAGCGGACGCGCCGGGCGCGGGATCATCATCGATGGCGCAGGGATTGGCTCGTGCATGACCGCCAACAAAGTGCCGGGCATTCGCGCCGCAATGTGCTATGATCAAGCTACAGCGGTCAACAGCCGCGAGCACAACGACGCGAATGTTTTGACGCTGGGCGCGGGTTTAATCGGCTCAACGCTGGCGAAACAAATTGTGAAAACATTTTTGGATACACCGTTCGGCGGTGGCCGGCATGCTAAGCGCGTCGATAAGATTGTGGCGATTGAGCGACGGTTTTTAAAGTAGATAGTATGGTTCGCTCGTTAATTTTCATAGAGGTTAGAGCTATGGCGTCGACAGCGATTGCGACAATCGTAAAAATGGTGGAATCTTTACCGGAACCAGCGCAAGATCAAGTCGTTGAGCATCTGCGCGAATATCTGGAAGATTTGCGAGATGAATCCGAATGGAACGATCTCTTTAAGAGGACGCAACCACAGCTCGCGGCTGCGGCCCAGCGCGCCAAGAAGGAGGTGGCCCAAGGCGTGGCGAAGCCGATGGACTACGACCGCTTATGAAGTCTGCAACTCTGCCATCGTTTTGGTCGGCTTATGAGCAATTAGAAAACGAGACAAAACGAAGTGCGAGAAAAGTGTATCGGTTGTGGACAGAGAATCCATTTCATCCGTCGCTGCATTTCAAATGCATCAATCGCGAAGAAAGCCTGTGGGCTGTGAGAATTAATCGCGCTTGCTGCGCCGTTGGCATTCTTGAAGGTGATCAAGTCACCTGGTTTTGGATCGGTGGGCATAACGAATACGAACAATTCTTTGGATAAGCAGCATGCAATTGGATAATGCAACCCTTGAACGACTCATCGAGCAGATCACGCGGCAAGTTCTGGTCGAGTTGAATCAACCCGCTGATAGCGCCAGCGGCAAAGTCTGCAACTGTGGCGGCAGCGCTTGCGTGCGTGATTGCGCCGACGATGTGCAGCGCGTGATGAAAGCGGGCGCGGCACGGATCACGTCGAGTGTCGGCACGCTGCCACACGATGCGGATTTGGCCGGTTACATCGATCATACGCTGTTGAAGCCCGATGCGACCGACGATCAGATCGCCCAGTTGTGCTATGAAGCGCGGAAGTATAACTTTGCAGCGGTGTGCGTGAATCCGAGTAAAGTGAAGTTGTGCGCCCAACTACTCAAAGGCTCAGCCGTCAAGATTGCAACCGTGGTCGGCTTTCCGCTCGGTGCAACGCCACCGGAAGTAAAAGCGTATGAGACGCAGCAAGCGCTCGACGACGGCGCTAACGAGATCGACATGGTGATCAACATCGGCGCGATGAAGAGCAAAGATTACTCGCTGGTCGGCCGCGACATCGCCACGGTGGTACGCACAGCGCACATCGGCGGTGCGATCACTAAAGTGATCATCGAAGCCGCGCTGCTTAATGATGAAGAAAAAGTCATCGCCTGCAAACTGGCCAAAGAAGCCGGCGCAGAATACGTGAAGACTTCCACCGGTTTTTCATCCGGCGGCGCGACCGTACACGATGTGGCTTTGATGCGTTGGGCCGTCGGGCCAGAGATGGGCGTGAAAGCCGCTGGCGGAATCAAAACGTATGCTGATGCGCTGAAAATGATCGAGGCAGGCGCGACGCGTGTCGGTGCGAGTGCTAGCGTGAAAATCATGCAAGAAGCGGAAAAGAACAATTAACAATGATCAATGATCAATTAGCAATGAAGACTGAGACTGGCGGGCTAACTTGTCCTGACTGCCGAACCGGCAGACTTCATTCAAAATTTATTACCTATGCCAACTGGCATGCAAGCCAATTCGTCATCGCGCCGAATACGCCTGCGTGGTGGTGTGCAGTGTGTGGTCACCTAGAGCTGCAAGCTGCAGCGGTGAATCGATTGCTGTCGCTGCTGGGTCCGGCCTCACGCCCGATCGCAGCTCAAGCCCGATCGGGTTTACAGATCAATTCTGATCTATTTCCAAGTCTATCATCGACGCGCAAGTATCAATGATCGATCTCAATTCTGGAGAAAATAAATCGTGGCCGAACTTCGATCCTACGTCTTCCTGGATAGTTTGCAGCCGCAACATGCCGCCTTTCTGGGCACGGTGGCTCAGGGTTTTCTGCCCCTGCCCCACGATGCTTCATTGTGGGTTGAAATCTCGCCGGGCATCGAGATCAATCGGATTACGGATATTGCCGTGAAAGCCACAGGCGTGCGACCCGGCATGCAGATCATCGAACGCTTATACGGCTTGCTGGAAGTCCATTCCGAATCGCAAGCCGAAGTGCGCGCGGCCGGCGCGGCGATCTTGCAGGCGCTTGATCTGAAAGAAGAAGATCGCTGGAAGCCGCGCATCTTGTCCAGCCAGATCATCCGCGCGGTCGATCCGCTGCACGCGCAGTTGATCAATCGCATGCGGCATGGCCACATGCTGCTGGGCGGTCACACATTGTATGTCCTGGAAGTGGAACCGGCTGCATACGCCGCCATCGCGGCTAACGAAGCGGAGAAACGCGCCAACATCAACATTCTGGAAGTGCGCGCGATTGGATCGTTTGGCCGTGTGTATCTCGGTGGTGAAGAGCAGGACATCATGGCTGGCTATACGGCGGCTGTCGCCTCAATCGAAGGCATCAGCGGCAAGGAAATGATGGGACGGAAAGAGTAATGAGTAATCAGTAACGAGTAAATCTGCAATTTTTACTTTTTACTCGTTACGAATTATTTTGATAGCAAAGTGTTGTAGCAGATAAATCACCCTATATCACGAGCAGTCTCTCAGGAGGAACTTCATGGCAGAAGCATTAGGCATGATCGAGTGCAAGAGTTTTGCAGCGGTCGTCGAAGCCAGTGACGCGATGGTGAAAGCCGCCAAAGTTGAGCTGGTCAGTTACGAAAAGACCGGCGGCGGCTTTGTCACTGCCGTGGTGCGCGGCGACGTGGCAGCAGTGAAAGCGGCCGTTGAAGCCGGCGTGCGCGGAGCCGAGAAGGTTGGCGAAGTGGTCGCGGTGCACGTCATCCCGCGCCCGCATGTCAACGTCGATCTGGTGCTGCCCTTAGGCCGCGCCGATCAAGCTGCCAAAGAAGCCAAAGGACAATGACAAATTAAGAATGACAAATGACCAAATGGTTTATCGGTCATTTGTCATTTGATCATTTGATCATAGGTCATTGGAGGTCCCTATGCTCCTCGGCAAAGTGGTCGGCACGTTGGTCGCTACGCGCAAGGACGAGAAGCTGGAAGGCTTAAAATTTCTCGTCGTGCGCCAGATCACTGTGGACGGCCAAGAAGCGGCTAACTACGTCGTGGCGGTCGACGCGGTTGGCGCGGGCGTGGGCGAAGTGGTGATGTATGCCAGCGGCAGTTCCGCGCGGCAGACCAAAGTCACCGACCAACGCCCGTGCGACGCCGTCATCATGGCGATCGTCGATACATGGGAAGTTAGCGGCGAAGTGAAATATTCCAAAGGCTGATCGATCACAGATGAGCCCCTTAGATCCGACTGCCAACCGATCATCGATCGACCGCCGCGACGGCCGCTCGACCGCGCCGCAAGCGCTGACGCCCGGCAGCTTCACGCGCGATCAGATCGAAGCGGTGCGCGAGGCGGCCATGGCCATTACTGCCTCATTGACCGTCGAGCAGGTTTTAGCCATCGTCGCCGAACGCGCCGCTAAATTGATCGGCGCGGCGGCCAGTTTAGTCTATCTGGTCGACAGCCTCACCGGCGAGCTGCGTTTGATCACAGGCTTTGACGTGCCGGAACAATCGTTCGGATTTATGCTTAAGCCCGATGAGGACCTGGCCGGGCACGCGGCCTTATCGAGCCAGCCGCAGATCGCTTCAGATGCAACAATGCTGGCTGAGATCATGGCAACCTTCGAGCGGATTGCGCCCAAGTCTGTGGCACCGCACATCTCCAGCGCCGCCGCGGTACCGCTGATTTACAGCCGGCAAGTCCTCGGTGTGTTGGAAGTCCTCGCCATTGATGGAATGATCATCGATGCAGATCAAATTGCGCTGCTGCAGTTGCTCACACCACACGCCGCAACCGCCGTGATTCACGCACAATTGCACGATCGGAATCAGCAAGTGATGAACTTACTGGAAATGATTAACGATCGATCGGCCGCGGTCAGCAGTGTCGGCCAAGCGGTCATCAACGCCGGCCACGATCAAACCCGTATGAGTGCGGAAGTATTAACCCGCACGATTGCCTCACTGCATTTGGCCGGTGGCAAAGTCTTTCTTGAAGATCCTGTAACACACCATCTGGCTGGCATCGCCAGCGAGAATCTTCCTAAAGAAGATAGTGTGGCGGGTTTGGAGTTAGCAGCGGCGCACTGCCTGAGTATTCACCAGACGATTTTGCTTCAGAATATGTCCGCGCAAGCCTGGACGCGTGAAGTGACGCAGTGGTTAAGCGATCATCATTTCGGCAGACTGGTCTGCATTCCACTCATCGCCGATAACGAACCGGTCGGCGTGCTGCAAGTCGCCGCCAAGATCAATCAAGCGCTTGAAACCGGCATGCTGGATACACTGCACATCATTGCCGGACAATTGGCGCTGGGTGTGGCCAATGCGCGCTTATTTGGGCGCGTCCGCGCCGAACAACAGCAGCTTGCAGCGATTTTGTCGAGCAGCAGCGATGTATTGATCGGCCTGGATGCCAATGGCAATATTCAATTGGCGAATCCGGCGGCTGAGCGGGCCTTTGGCTTTGTGGCCCGGACTGTTATCGGCCAGCCGCTGCAACGCGCAATACTCAATGTCGCCCTCAACAACGCGGTCGATACCGCCATCAAGAGCAAGCAAAGGCAGCCCAGTGGTATGGAAATCCCACTGGCCGATGATCAGACGTTGTTCTGCAATCTGTCACCGATTATCGACCCGGTGGGACAACTCGCCGGCTGGGTAGCGGTCATGCAAGACATCACGCACTTCAAAGAAGCCGAACGATCCAAGACCGACATGATCTTAACGGCCTCGCATGATTTGCGCAATCCGGTCAATTTGACTTTAGGCGCGCTCGATCTGTTAGGACGCAGCGCCAACAACTTTGACGCCATGCAGCGCGAAGCCTACGCGTTGAGTTTGTTGGGCGTGCATCGCATCGAAGCGCTGATCTCCAACTTACTCGATCTCGAACGCATCGAACAGCGCATCGGCCTGAATCTAACCAAGTGTGATCTCACCGAGACCGCTCGATCGGTGGTCAGTGAAATGCGTCTGCCCGCTCAACAACGCGAT
>JBGQGR010000029.1:0-11567 GCA_041497495.1 Anaerolineae bacterium
CAGCGTGCGGCCAATTACATTGTAAGGCAGCAACAAGAGTTCTTCGAGGCCGAGTTTCTCTGCTAAAGTCATGCTCTTGGCAAAATGATCCTGCGCTTCACTCAAGCGTCCCAGCACGTAGTGATACGCGCCGAGGCTGCCCTGGACCCGCGCTAACGCGGTCTCTTCTTGCAAAGTTTCGGCAGCTTCCAGCGCTAACCGCAAGTTTTCCAAAATACTTTCACTGGGCAAGTAAGCGCCGACGCGCCCCAGTCCGATTGCGAGATCGATAAACTGCCGCTGCCGATCGGGTGTCTGAGCTAACTGCCGCAGATTATCGAGGGCTTGCTGATACAACGCTTTGGCTTCGGCATTCGCGCCGACACGCGCAGCTTGCTTCGCCGCGCGCGTCAGATAATCGACGGCCTTCTCGATCTGGCCGGCCATTAGCCAGTGATGCGCCAATAGTTGGTTATAACTCGATCGATCATCCAGCGGCGCGCGTTCATACCATTCGGCCACGGCTTGGTGCAACTGCCGCCGCTGCGCGAACAGCATCAGGTTATAGGCCACATCTTGGGTGATGGCATGTTTGAAGATGTAAGCCAGATCGGGTTCCGGCGTTTCGATCAGCGTGATGTCCAGCTGTTCGAGTTTTGTCAGATACTGCACCAACTGCGCACGATCATCTTCGATCGGGTGCACGTCGCGCAGCAAACGATAGGCAAACACCCGCCCGATCACGCTGGCAACCTTCAACGTCAACTGTTGAGGCGGCGTCAGTCGATCGATGCGGCTGATGATGACGCCCTGCACGGTGTCGGGCAGATTCAGTGCGCGCAGATCGCCCGCGTCCGGTGCGATGCTACACCTGCCGTCTGCGATCAAGATCAAACCCGCATCCCGCAGCGCATACGCCAGTTCTTCACTATAAAACGGATGGCCTTCGGCCCGGTCAAGAATGAGCGTGCGCACTTCAGGCGGCAAGACCGCCACACCCAAACGCCGGCACACCAGTTCCATTGAATCATCCGCCGCTAAGGGACCGAGTTGCAGCACTTGCGTGCCGGGCGTCTGACGCAATGCGCGGTATTCGGGGATGGACGCTTCATCGATCGGGCGCATGGATATGACGCTTAGTAATGAAGGCATCTCGCGGCTCACCAGTTCCGCAAAAGCCCACGACGCCGAATCGAGCCAGTGTGCATCTTCCAGCACTAACAGCTGCGGCGTACGGCTGGGACGTGCGGGTTGATCGGGTAGCTTGATAAGCAGGCTCAATAACAAGCGACGCGTGTTGTCGGCGCGCGACTGACCGGTCAGCTGCTCAGTGAATTCGTTGTCGAGAAAATCAAGCGGCAGCACCGCATTCAATAACGGAGCGAGGCGCAGCAAATTTGGATCGGCCTGCAACCGTAGCAACACGCGCTGCCGCCGTGCTGGCGAATCGCCCAGCGATTCAAGCCCGAACAACTGGCTGAACACCGATCGCCACGCGTAGTAAGGCGTCGCTGTCTCGATCGCATCGCCGGTGACGATCAAGCCCGGCACAGCAAGTGACTGCGCGCGCTTCAGTGCATCGGCCACCAGACGCGATTTGCCGATGCCCGGTTCACCTTCGATGACGACGACACCGCCGAGTCCATCATGGACCAACGTGTCCAGCCGTTGATACAACACCGATCGTTCTTTCGCACGCCCGACCGTTTCAATCTGCACCGGCGGATGTGTGATCATAGTCGCAGTCCGATCGGATGGAGTGAGTTCGCCGAGCGGCCGATAGATCGCCACGGGATCGGTTTTGCCTTTCACGGCGATCGGCGGCAGCGTTTCAAATTTGAGGCGGGCTTGCGCGGCGAGCATGGTCGCCGCATCGCAGCGGATGTCGCCGGGCGCAGACTGCATCAAGCGCGCGGAGAGATTGACGATGTCGCCGATGATGGCGTATTCGCGCCGTCGATCGTTGCCGACCAAGCCGCAGAAAATCTGGCCCGTCGTAATCCCGATCGAGCTGCGCAGCCCCATCGCTGTAACGATGCTTTGCATGCTTAACGCGGCCTGCACTGCGCGCACGGCATCGTCTTCGTGCGCCAATGGCGGCAGCCCCAACGCCGCCAGCAGTGTCACGCCTTGATCGTCCACGCTTAATTCGTTGATGCTGCCTTCGAAACGATACAAGGTGGTTTGCATCGCGCGCATCATCTGCTGGGCTTGATCGAGCGAGGTCGTGTAATTCAGTTCCGGCATGTTGAGGAAGATCACCGACACGCGCCGCAGTTCAGCCAGCCAGCCGGTTTGACCGGCATCCAAGCGCGACAGAGCCGCATAGGGAATGTAGGCGCGCAGTGCAACTTCCGCTTGAGGCAAGAAGTGTCGATCTGGCGCGGGCACAAACGCCGGCGGCGCGGTGATTTGCTTTACTCGCACATCATTGGAGTCCAGCGGTTGTCCGATCGCGCGGTCTTGCGCCAGCGCCCACGCTGACGGCGATAACACAACATCACCCGGCACGGCAACTTGTTTGATCGAACGCAGCTGCAACAACGGCGATCCGGCGACAATGAATTCCCAGCGATTGCGCACACCGCCGATGTGCGCCACGGTCACATCACCGGCGCTCAGTCCCATGCGCATCGAGAGCCGCACATTCTCGGCAGCGGTATAGTTGTGCAGCCGCTGCTGCGTGCGCAGCGCACAATCGGTTGCGCGCTGCACGGCCAGCGATCCAGATTTATCCGACTCAGCGGCCGGCCAGAGCGCCAGCATGGCATCGCCCGCGAATTTCACCACATCGCCGCCGTGCGCGGTGACCAGATCGATCATTTGACCGAAGTAATCGTTGAGCAGCGCCGAGACTTGCTCCGCGCCGGCCAATCCGCTTTTGGCGAGGCGTTCCGTCAGCGCGGTGAAGCCCGTGATATCCGCAAACAAAACAGCCGCGAAGAAATGCTCGGTCACCGGTTCGGTCAGCGGCTCAGGTCGATCGATAAACCGGCGGGCGATGAGTTGGGGAACGTAAGCGGCTAAGGTCTCAACTGGAGAAGACATGGTTGGCTGGCGCTGATGATACCACGGTGTCAACCGACATTCAAATCAGCCGGTCGATCGATTGCAGCCTGCGCGAAGAATTGTTCTGCAGTCGCACCACAACAAACGGGCTCATTGCCAGCCCGGCGGCTTCACAGCGTTCTCCGGCAGGGGATCGATGAAGACGCTCTTTGCAATATCCACACAGTTTGGATTACTATGGCCGTAGTAATCGTCGTGACCCACATCCAAAGCGGCTGGATTCCAGGGCTGATTGCCGGCGAACATCAGATCGGTATTGCTATCGGACACATGACCGGACAAAACCTGATGCGGCGCGCAGGCGGCTACCGCGCCGAGCGTATGAAAGATTTCGTGGATCATCGAGAATTCCAGATAGCCCGGTGTATCGGTCGATGCGGTAAAAGAATTCGCGTTGCAGTGAACTGATCCGTACGCGCCTTGCAAATACAACGCGGCGACATTGCCAGTGAGGGTGGGCGGCCAGGCACCGCCGCCGCAGGCATACGTGCTCGCCCCATCGTAATAAACGGCATACAGTTTATTCGAAGCGTCGAAACCGGCGCGCTGAAGATCGGCTTGAACTTCATCGCGCACATACGCGCCATGATCGGCGATGTCCGCGTTGGTGCGCGGCAATGGATAGAACGTGATGTCGATCATGCCCTGATAAGTATCGAGGCGCAACCGAGGACCACCGGTCTGCGCCGCGAGCCATTGTTCGAAGGACTCAACTGACTTGGCGAGTGTGCCGTCTGTATCCAAATGTTGATCGATCCCGTCGCTGGGCAGGACGTACATGACGTGAATTTGATAGCCGCTAACTTCATCAGCCCGATCGGACATTGATCGATCCAACGGAGCAGGGCTGTTCGGAGTGGAAGTCGCAATCGCAGGTGGAATAACGGTGGGTTCGATCGTAGGAATTGCCATCGCAACCTCGGCAGGAAGTGACATCGGGGTGTGAGTCGGCACCGATATGGATACCGTCGCAGTCGGCGTTGCCGCAGATGATAAACTGCAAGCCAGCAGGCTCAAGCCCATTATGCCGATGACGATCCGCGCTCTCATCCTTGTGCTCTCCCCGGCTGTTTTAGAGATTTTACTATCTTCACCTACCGGCTGTGTTGGCGCAGGCGCGGATCGAGAACAGCCAGCCTATCTATCGAAGCAAAGTATAGTTCGATTCAATCTCAAGTCAAGCGCGCCTCGATCATCGAGCGCAGCCGCATCGTCATCGACAGTGTGTAGAGAAAAACTCGACCTGCATCAGAGGCCGAGTTTTTGTAGTGAGTTTCTTTACCTGGCTTGAGAAGGCGAGTCCGTCATGGTGCTCCTGCTTCACGCCAGCGGCTCGTAGCATAGGAAGGTCTTCCCATTGCTGAAGTTCCGCGTCTTGGTCAGCTTCAGGTTCAGTTGCTCTTTGATGCCGTCGAACATCGTCCTGCCCTGGCCAAGAACGACGGGATTCACCACGATCTGGTATTCATCGATCAGACCCGCCTGCGCCAATTGTGATACGATGCTGCCGCTGCCCAAAATCGCCATACCCGGTCCAGACTCTGTCTTCAGTCTGCGTACTTCCGATGCAAGGTCGCCCTTCACCAGCTGCGTATTGCTCCATGACGCCTTGTCCAACGTTCTCGAAAACACAACCTTCGGCATACTGTTTATTCCTACGGCCACGATAGGATCATTCTTGATCGCAGCGGGTGTGGGCCAATAGCTGGCCATGAGCTCATAGGTAATCCGGCCGAACAATAACTGGCCTCCGCCACTGGCGTTGTCGGCGACAAAGGCATTGAACTCGGCATCGTCGTTACCGCTGTGGGTCCAACTGAAGTCGCCGTTCGGACCTGCAAAGTAACCATCCAGCGTCACATTATTGAACACGACTAATCTACGCATATTTCTTCCTGCCTTTTGCTTTTGCTCTTGCCAAATTTTCCTTGACTCTAAACTTCACAATTTTGCTGATCAAACCGAAAGGAATCGGTTGATCTAATGGAAATCTGATCGAACCCTTGGCACCGGCATAAACCGATAGTTCCTTTTTGAATTTCTCAGTGCCGGTTGGTGTAGGATAAAACCCGATATGCTGTTTGAAGGCGCCAAAATGAACCAAATTACCTTGCAGCGTGAAGGTGGGTAATTGATATTTGATTGTTTCTGCCGCGTCCGGCGCCACATTTCTAACCGTCAGCCTTATCTTTTTTAGAATCTCTTGAACATCATGTGGGAAGTCCGCAATATATTCATCAATATTCTTGGGTGCTGTTTGCTTCGTTCTCACATCATTTCCTTTGTAAAATCCTGAAAAACATTCTGAACCGCCCACTGTCCGCTGCACGTCGTGCTAGGCGGCGCCCTTGTTTACCAATCTGAGAAGAACGACCGCGGAACCAAACATCCGTGTTTCAATCAGCTTCAGGTCAATCTTGTCGCGCAACTGTGGAAACATCGGCTTGCCACTTCCGAGAATAACTGGATGGACGTACAAACAGTATTCATCGATTAAGCCGAGTTCCATGAAGGTTGAAGCCAGGTTGGCACCACCGACACTCATGTCTTGGCCAGGTTGTGCTTTTAGCCTGTTGATCTCTTCTGCAATATTTCCCTTGAAAAGTTGAGAATTCGAGCCAACTTGAGTCATGGTCCTTGAGAACACTATTTTCTTTTTGTTCTTCCAGATTCGAGCATATTCGATTACGAATTCTGGTGCCGAAGGGTTTTCATCTGCCTTCGGCCAATATGCCACCATGTTTTCGTACAGTCGCCGTCCGTACAGATAGGTATCGATTGTGCTTTCCCGATCGTTGAAGTGCTGATGTAACTCGGCGTCGGGCTCAGACCAGCTTAAATCGCCACTTGCCGTTTCGATGAAGCCGTCAACAGATACTGACATAGCGTATATCACTTTGCGCATTGTGTCCTCGTATGGTGTGCTTGCGCCGCCCAACGGTTTGGCTTAGCGGCAGCGACAGGACTGGCGAGACTCCATTCGCATTATCGCGCCATTTCTGGAAACGTGCCGCGGTCGCGAGCGGCGGAGCTGCTGTCCGCTGGAGCCGGTGTTAGGCCGCATGAGCGCCATCATGTTGGCGGCACCTCTAGGGAGTGTGGCCAAGGGGGGAAGTAGGTCGGGTCAATCCGCCAGTTCCGGGAAGTGGCGGAGACACTCCGCCCACCAGTCTTCAACGAAATGAAGCTCTGCAGGGCTTAGTCGATCAGCATCGACTTGAATGGGCACGTCCTGGCTACCGGTGAAGGAGGCCGCGGCAAAGAAGACAGCCGTTGTAAGGATCTCCTCGAGTGCTTCGGGCGAGAATCCAAGAGCGACTGCCTCAACATCCGTGAGCGAGTGTGCGGCCATCGCACCTATCACGTCCTGCTCGTTCTCGATCTCACGGTTCAATCGGCGGTCCAGTGGGCGAGCAGCCTTCTCCAGATCATTGTCGGAGGCGGTGCCAGCCTGCCACTTCGAGAAGCCATCAAGGAACGCCTGATGAGCATCGGCCAGTTTCTGCTGGGCGAACCACTTCCGAGCAATGAGTTCGCATCGCTGCGCCGCGAACATGACGCATGTCGCCTGATCGTGGGCAGGCAATGTCTGGAGTTTGACAATCCACTGGTCAACAAGCTGCGGGTGCATAGGATCCTCCAACTGGATAGTTTGTACGGCCTAACGCGATATTAAGCCGCATCAAGCATATACTATCACATTCAAGCGTGATTTAGTTGCGGCATTTCTCGTTCGGTTGATTGGCTAAACAAAAACTCGACCCGCATCACAGGCCGAGTTTTTTCGTGGCGAGTCTATTCGATCCGCGTGGATGCGAATCAAGAGATTATTATGGCGCCAGTGGGCTGTTGCCGAAGGTTTCCGCGCCGAAGATGTCTCGAACAATTTCCAACATGTCGAATTGGTAGTTGCCCGCGGGATACTTGGCTCCTTGATCGGCGGTTGGCTCGATCGTAGTGGCTTCGGCCCAGTTGTTCCAGGTGTTGATCCAAATCACTTTCTGATTCAAACTGCCGATGGGTTCGGCGTTGTCGCGCGCGACTTGGGCCATGGCCGTAACCTGATCCTTGCTTAGAGCCGGGACATAGATCGGATTCGCCTCATCAAACAACCGATTATCGAACTGCGGCGCCCACCCGGGTTCAAAGTTTACTGTCTCATTTCGCCCGACCACTTTTAGACCTTGAATCTTTTTGCGCCACGATTGAAAGAACTTATCAATCGCTGGGGCAGCTGTACCCATGTCTGAGCCAATTGGAAGCCCCGGGACGAGAAATGTGAAGGTGGTGTTGGCGTCAAACTGTGACACGAGGTTGCTGCTGAACCTGTCGGCGCGCAGAGCATCACCGACGATGAAGACATCGTAACCTTGAGTCAACGCCTTGGCCCGCGCCTCTGTGATGGCACCAGCAAAGTTGCCGTGGAAATTCCAGGCAGCATAAATATAGATCACCGGCCGCCCGTCGATCTTGAGATATTGTGGTTGAGCGAAATACTTGGTCGCAAAATGATCGAAGTCTGACACAAAGGCGTCGTAGACCTTTTGATCGTCAAAGTTAACGCCATTGCTGATGTCGGCATTGACGGCCGGATCCTGAGTGATGCGCAGGATGGTATCGTAGAAGATGCACCAGCGCATCCGGCCGAGATTGGGTGCCTTCAGAAACGCATCGTCGATGTTGTCTTCGAGTGACCCGGATGTGCCGATGCCCCGCGGCGTTGTCCATTCGAGCGAGAACGCATCCACGCCATAATCTGCAGCCCAATCGATCTGCCGTTGGAGGACGTTCGGATCCGAACTGCTATACGTATGCCCGAGCGCCGGCTCGAACGGCGTCGTGCGTCGGCCGCTGCAATGCACAAAATCCTCGAAGCCGCCATGGCAGCCAGCCCCGTTAAACCAGAGATTCAATTGGGCAACCACGATGTAATCATTTGGTTTAGGCAGGGCAGTCGGAACTGTCGAGGTGGCTGCTGGTGGTGTCAAGATGTCGCCTGCGAGAATCTGGCTTTCAAGGATGTTGCCATTGTCCTTGTTGGTTTTATCCCAGGTGAAGGTCTTCAGCAGAACAAGTTGCCCGCCAGTATACGCAGAAATCTCGACTTGAGTGGAACCGATGAAGCCACGCTGGATTTCGAACACCACTTGATCGGTTGGGATCAGATCGTTGAAGAAAACATCGAGGGTCATCTCGACCTTTTGATTCGCTTCCGCTCGCGTCAGAGGCTGTGAGAGGTTGATAAGATTCCCATCGATCGTCGCCGCAGTTGCCCCCGGGCTTGACGACACGATCGTCGGGTTTACCCAAGTCCCGCCACTCACCAGGCGCAAGTTTGTCCAATCCGAAGTCGTCGTGATATGGATGAGGACTTTGCCCTTCGAGGGCGTTGCATCGATAAGCGGCGCACTTGTTACGCTGAGCGCTGTTGGTCGAGGAATGGTCGTGGCAACACTGGCGCTCGTCTGTGAGGGTGTCACACTGGGGCCCGTCGGCGAACTGCAACTGGCTAATGCGACGATCAAGATACAGGTCGCTGCCGCAATAAACTTTGCCGGGTGACGCATGGGTGATTCTCCTTGGTGAACAGATGAGTGTGCGGCCAGTGTGTGCTCCACTATGTCTTAAGCAGATGGAGTATAGTTCGCTTCAACTTCAAGTCAAGTTGTTGCTTTGCGCATCCCTCGCCGTTGATGCGAACACCAGCCCTCACCTGCATCGATCAATTCCGCCGGCGATCCATGTCCTCCCCCAACTTTTGGGGGAGGCGAGTGATCGATTCCGCACGGCACGTCAATCCGGCGGGGGCGCTGGGGCAAACATAAAAACCGCCGATAAGTGGTAAAGCGTCACACTTGCGGTAAAGCACGCAGTGCATACCGGAGACGCGTACCATCACCATCCTCGTGATCGGCGGCTTGCATTGGCATACCAAAACCATTTTATTTTAACTTTTTATCTTGTCCCAAGGCTTTCAGGATCCGAGGATCTGCTCTTGGATCGTTTCCTGTAAACACCTCTGGTACGGGGTATCCTAAAGCAATTTGAATACTTGTTTGTTCTGCGTCAAACGACTGCATGATGACAACTCCATTATAATTGATAGCGGAACGCGGCGTCCAAAAAGCACCGGCATAAATTTGCTCCTTCCCAACACAAACAACGAAGGGAATACCATCTAATTCGACGGGGATGGGAAATATCTGTTGAATGCGAGTAAGGGCTGCTGGGGTGAGTTCGATACGGTGACTAGTTTGGTCATAAGAAACAATATCATCACTGGAGATGATTGGTTCGGATTCAAGTACGAACTGACCGATGTCAATTTGCGCTAATTCTCTCGCGGGAATATCTTGAGCGAGAAGATAAATAGCGAAATGATCATTTTGGGCAGTCTGGCAACCTGAAAATGTTAATGCAAAAACTATGATGAGTAACAGTAATGTTTTTTTCAACATGGTCTTTTTCTCCTGCTGATGCGTGAGTTTGCCGGCCAAGTATGTATGAGACGGAATCTCTCCGTACAACACCCCTTCATTGTATGATCGCCTCCTCCAATAAGCAACTCCCTCCCCCTCGCGCGCCGAGCAGTATGCTCTCCCCTGTCGCAACGGCCGCAGGCACCTGCACTTGATCGCGACCGCGCGCAGCGCGGTGTCCTGCGATGGTACAGCCGCAGGATGTACCACAAGTGTGCCGACCGCAGTTTGCCGGCAGTGGAGGCCGACGCCTAGCGGGCCACCCAATTGCATATGCAATTGGGGTATGGCCGAGGGGTTCCCATCGATTCCGCACTGCATGTCAATCCGGCGGGGGCAAACAAAAACGCCGCAACCATTTTAGTTGCGGCGCTTCTCATTCGGTTGATTGTCTAAACAAAAACTCAATTAGTTGCTTCCTGTATCGTACAGGCCGTAGCCACTCTCGATCAATTCTTTGAAGCGCTGTGTAAAACGTGCGGCAGGTGCGCCATCAACCACATCGTGATCGATGTTTAAGGTCAGGCACAGATATTCTCGAATCTCGATGCGGCCCTCTACCACACCCGGTTTCTCCGCAATGCCGCCGAGTGCGACGTCAAGCGTATGGACGCCAAACGGGATCGCCCAACCGCTCCCTTTTCCGAACATGCCGACTGCCGTCATGCCCACAGTGCAGAAACTCGCTTTTAACCAGACGGGGTTCTTGTAGACAAACCAATAGAAAATGTCACGAACAAATTGCGGCAAGCGCGCGAACCATAGGGTCTTAAATTCTCGCGTCTGCGCGGGCTTGTGCTGCACCGCACGAATTTCCGCATGGATGTCGCGCACCGTCCGCTTGTTCGCCGCGCGCACGAAATGGGGCAGCGTTACTTTTCGCCCGTCCACTTCAATCTCAACGATGGTATTCACATCCACTTCGTCAAAGACGATCAGGCGATTGCGCCAGTCGCGATACGCGTGCATCATTTTATGCTCGTCAACGGCTTTGCCCAGGCAGCTGATTACGAAGGCGGTGAACGAAAGTGTTTCGCCGGTGCGCGTTTTGTGTTCTCGGATCAATTGACGCGGTTGCGTGACATCGACTTCGATCAATGCCCGAACGGTGTGTCTGCGGGCTGCAATCCGACCGCCATCGATGATGACCTGCCGTTCACGCGGCAGGGGCCTTACTTGATAAGTCGAATGATCCATGGTTATCTCCGATCAATTGCTTTAGCTAGCAGGCTGGAGTCTCATTGCGCACATCTTCTCCTGTGATGATTTATGCCTCTACATATTAAATCCGATCCGACCACCGATGTTAGTCTGTTTGTAATCAGTCTCGAGTGATAAACGTCTATCGAAGCAAGTCGATCAGGTTTTCGATCGCGTTAAGACGATCGCAGTTGATGTCAAGGAGATATTCTGCGTAGATGCGAACACCAGCCATCACCCGCATCGATCCATTCCGCCAGTGATCCATTTGCTTCCCTTGCGATGCCGTTCAACACGAATCTCATCGCGCCTTAGCCCGGCATCGACGGGGGAGGATTGGAGGGGGTATACGCAAATCAAAAACGCCGCAACTGTTTTAGTTGCGGCGCTTCTCATTCGGTTGATGTTATTCTAGTTGTGAACAGGTCGCCGGAGTTTCGCAAACCCTTCATCACTTAAAGCAATCACGCCGTCTACTTCAAAAGGCTCCCACCCTTGTTGGCATAGTTCTGTTAAAATCCAACGTCCAACTTCTGTATCTTTTCCTTGAAGCTCAATTATGTGACTGGTAACGATCTGTCCAGATACAGTTTTCCGTTTGCCAGCAACTTTATAAGTCGAAATATATTTTTTCAATTCCGCAAGAAGCCAATCTAAAACTGTTTGGTCTGTGCAGTACAAATTAACACCGTTACGACTCCAGGCAACCTGAACAAAACCCGAACTTGGCATTTTTTGACATCTCCTTGATTTGCGTCAATATAATAACATTCATAACTCATCATACGCCTCAAAATTAATTGACGCTCGCCTCGATCGATCCCTCTCTCAGCGAGCGTC
>JBGQGR010000030.1:0-11491 GCA_041497495.1 Anaerolineae bacterium
ATACCGGCGATCGCGGCATCACCCGCGGCCTTGGCATCGGCAGAAATTGAGTAGCCTGAGTTGTAAGCAATCTTCAAGCCGTTGTTCGACAAATGCAGCGTATATACATCGCCGCCCAACTTGCCGGTCTTGATCTTGGCAATCAGATCGTTCAAGACCACTGTCCAGTCATAGACTTGGCTGGCGACAACCGCATTCGGGGCCAGCGAGGCTTGATCGGCCTGCGTGCCAAACCACAAGATGCCGCCTTTATCCTTCGCCGCACCGAGCGAGCCGACAACCGACTGCGATGATCCGGTCAGAGTGTCCGCGCCGTTAGCAATGTGCGTCTTGGCCGCTTCGGTCATCAACGCCACATCGGAGAATGAGCCGGTCCACGTCTTGGCAACTTGAATCGCTGCATCGACCGAAGCTACACCCTGTACAAAGCCGTCAATGTAAGTCTTGGCATCGCCCACTTCAACCGGGCCGGTCACGCCAATCTTCTTGCTCTTGGTCAACTTCGCCGCGAGCACGCCGTTCACATAGCCGCCTTCTTCCGCCGCGGCGGTGTAAGCGAACACATTCGCTAAGCCAAAGGTGTTGACATCCGTGCCCCAGGCAAAGCTAGTCTTGGGAAAGTCTGGCGCAATTTCCTGGATGGAAGCGCCGTACTGCGAACCATGCGCAATCACCAGATCGAAACCCTGGCTGGCATAGTCGCGGATGGCCGCGGCTGCATCCGGCACTTTGAACATATTCTCAGAGAACTTGAATTGGAAGTTGGCCTCGCCGCCCATCTGCGTCTGAATAGTTTTCAGCGCAGAGAACATCGATTGGCTGAAGGCCATATCAGTAGTGGCACTGGGCATGATCACAGCCACGCGAAACGCTTTCGCCGCCGGTGCCGGCGTCGCGGCCGGTTGGCAGGCAGGGAGCAGCAGGGCGATCAACAACAGAGAAATTAACAAACGTCGGGTTTTCATTAGATTATCTCCTGATTGTTTTGGTTGAGACTGCAAACTGAGACTTCATTCGGAAATACAGTTAAAGACAAGCGGTCACTCACCTCCTTGTTCAGCCCTCGCCGCGCTCGAACGGTTTATTCAACGCAGCGGGCTGACGCGCTCGATTCACCGCCACCGCTAAAGCGACGATGGTAAAAATATAGGGCAGCATCACGGCGATGTCCGATGGAATCTTCACGCCTAACACTTGCATCCACAGCTGCAGCGCGTTGACACTGCTGAACAACAAAGCGCCCCACATGATCCCGATCGGCTGCCAGCCGCCGAAGTACACTAACGCCACGGCGATGAAACCTTGACCGGCGGTCAGATTTTCTTGAAAGAGATTGAGCAGTGAGATCGATAATGAGGCACCGGCGATGCCGGCCATTAACCCGCCAAGACAGACGCAGAAATACCGTACCCGATTGACACTCACGCCCAACGTGTCCGCCGCCGCAGGATTCTGGCCCACCGCTTTGATCTTCAGACCCCATGTCGTCTTCTCCATGAACCACCCGGCCAATGGCACGCACAAGAACGCGCCATACACGAGCAGACTTTGATGGAAAAAGACTTCGCCCAAGACAGGAATATCACCCAACAACGGCAGCTTAACGGGCGGAAAACCATCAACCGTTTTGACGGTGCCGACCATCACCTTGAACAGCAAGCTGGACAAACCCAAACCGAAAAGATATAAGCCGATGCCGCTGATACCCTGCTCGGCCTTTAACGTGACGCTGATAACGGCCATGAACAGACCCATCAACAAGCCTACTAGCGCGGCCACCAGCAAGCCCAGCCAGACACTGCCGGTTAGCAACGTGGCATAAAATCCGCCGAACGCGCCGACGAGCATGATCCCGTCGACGCCCAGATTCACCACACCCGATCGCTGCGCAAACATCTCGCCGATGCCCGCATACAGATAAGGCGTCGCCAAACGAATAGCCGAAGTGAGAATGCCGACGACAACCGTCATTGAGAGACCTCTGAAGCACTGACAGCCGGATCAGGTTCGCTCGTCGGTGGAGCGGCCATGCCACTCAGGCTGACTGCGGCCCGGCGCGCCGCTCGACGGCGTGCCAGCAAACCCGATCCAACGACGAACAATACAATAAGACCTAGCAAGGTATCGATCAGTGCCGAGGGCACTTGCACCGCACGCTGCATCTTGTCCGCACCGACGAGCAAGCCGCCAAACAAAAATGAAGCCGGGATCGCCCCCAGCGGGTGCAGACCGCCGAACAACGCCGCGACAATTCCGGAGAAACCGTAACCGCTGGATATCCCTTGGAGCAATCGGTGCTGCACGCCAATCACTTCGATCACACCGGCGAGTCCGGCGAAACCACCCGCTAACGTTAGCGATAAGGCCTGATAGAACGGCACCCGAATGCCGGCATACCGCGCTGCATCCGGATTCAAGCCGACGGCACGGATGCGATAACCAATCGTCGTCCGCCATAGGAAAATGTAAACGGCCACGGCGAGCACAATCGCCAAGATCGCACCCGTGTGCAGTTGAGTCTGTGGAACCAAGCGAGGCAGCCACACACTTTCTGGCAAGCGCTCGGACTGCGCCAAGAAGGTGCCTTTTGCCAGCTCGATCGGATCCATCATCGGGCCGCGCAGCAGATAGTTCATCAACTGCAGCGCAATGGCATTCATCATCACCGTGCTGAGAATCTCATTCACACCCAAGCGGGCTTTGAGAATTCCCGGAATGAAGCCCCACATTCCTCCGGCCAAAAAGCCGGATAGCATCGTCGCCGGAATCAACAGCCAACCGGGCCAGTCACGAAAGGCGAGCGAGAACCAGGTGCCCGCCAGCGCGCCCAGGATGATCTGTCCTTCGCCGCCAATGTTGATCACGTTCGCTCGAAACGCAATGACGATGCCTAAACCGACCAGCAGCAGCGGTGTGGCCTTCACGATCGATTGAGTGAGGCCGGAGACACTGCCGAAGGCGCCACTCATTAGTTCGAGATAGCCCTGAAGCGGATCGACGTGCAGCAGCGCCATCATTACCGCACCGATGAGCAGCGCCGCCAACACGGCCAAGATCGGCATCAAGGCACTAAAGGCGAGATCGTTCCAGTTGGGCTTAAATTTTGGAAATCGACGAGGGGCAGCAGCTGCGGGTTCGGGCGGCATTTCACAAGTATAGTTGAAATGGCCTCATAAAACAAATGACAGTTGACTTTACTTATTAGACCTAACATCATATATCCGGCACTGAGCCAGGCCTGCGCGGAAGTCATTTTGCGCCCAAAAATAACGTAAGTGCGCCGATCAGCCGGCCAAGCCCGATCGGATTAATAAGCCGCCAAAGATAATTAGAATGACGATGCTGACCAACAACAACCCGCGCACGATCCGTTGATCGAGCCGACGGGCTTGATGAAAGATCGCGGCCAAGATCACTAAGAGGCCGATGAAGAATCCATAGAAGCCAAGCAGAAACGCTAAGCCATACCAGACCGATCGGTTAAGTGCCGAGATCAAGATCGGGCCATTGACCAGCGCCCAAAAGAGATACGGCCCTGGACCGAGGAAGTTCATGATCACACCTTTTCGCAGGCTGGCCCAGATACTGCTACGGTTGTCCGGCGTGTCAACTTCGATCGATGTGTTTGCGCGCCACTGCCGCATCAAACTCAAAGCCAGATACAGCACAAACACTCCGCCCGCCAAGCTGAGCAAACCGATGGCGATCGGCGGCAGCTGTTTCAACACGAACAGCATCAGCAGGACGATCGGAACATCCGAGATCAGCGGCGCAAAAGCGATCGGCGCGCTGCGGCGAAAGCCGCCGATCAACGTCTCGGAGACGAGAAAAGTTTGAAACGGTCCCCACGCACCGAAGGCCGCCAACGCCAAACCTGCACCTTGCAACAAGTAAGCAACGATCGATGTGGAATCCATGCACACGCCTTCACGCGATCTTAACAGGATTCATCCGGATCACAACATAGAGATTAATCGACGCTTAATTTTGGATAGAAAGATGTCCAAGCCCAACGGACTCGCTCGATTCAACGCCAAAATCAAGCCTGATCCTCATTCAAGGTTAAGCTGACTGCTAAGTTTCCTTAATGAGTGTGCGTTATGATCCAG
The DNA here is from genome assembly GCA_041497495.1 of Anaerolineae bacterium. Lineage (GTDB taxonomy): Bacteria > Chloroflexota > Anaerolineae > Fen-1058 > Fen-1058 > JBGQGR01. The sequence continues at coordinate 4,110 of JBGQGR010000030.1, forward strand.
AGTGAGTTCAAACAACATTTTAGCAATTCATGGAGGTAGCACAATGAAAGCCAAGTATTTACTGATGACCATCATCGTCTCGGCCGCACTCGTTTTAAGTGCGTGCAGTCCAACTGCACTGACAGGCGCGGTTAGCGCAGTCAATCCGGCCAGTGGCGTACCAGTGGTCAATGCCGCACCCTTGACGACAGCGACGAATCCGGTGGCGGGCAGCATCACCGATATGGAACAGACACTGGAGCAAATCTACGCTCAAGTCAATCCATCGGTCGTCGCAATTCAAGTGACCGAATCGGCCTCGGCGGGCTCATCGTTCTTCGGCAACTTGCCGCCAGGTCATCCGCAGATTCAACCGCAGGCGCAAGCCCTCGGCTCCGGCTTCGTCTGGAATAAAGGCGGCGATATCGTGACGAATAATCACGTGGTGAATGGTGCGACCAGCATCTCTGTCGAATTTTACGATGGCACGATCGTTCCGGCGACCGTCGTTGGCACTGATCCCGATAGTGATCTCGCCGTCATCAAAGTCAACCTGCCCGCCGACCAATTGCAACCGGTGACCATGGGCGATTCGACGCAAGTGAAGGTCGGTCAACTATCGGTTGCCATCGGCAATCCGTTCGGCAACGAAAACACCATGACCGTGGGCTTTATCAGCGCACTCGCTCGATCACTCCCGGTCGATAATGGAAATGGGCAAGGCATCTCGTACACGATCCCGGACGTCATCCAAACTGACACGGCAATCAATCCCGGCAACTCCGGCGGGGTGCTAACCGATGCTGAAGGACACGTCATCGGCGTCACATCGGCGATCGATTCGCCGGTGCGGGCTTCATCGGGCGTGGGCTTCGTCATTCCGTCGGCGATCGTTTCGAAGGTCGTGCCGGAATTGATCACGTCCGGCCATTACGATCACACGTTTATCGGCGTCAGCGGCACAACGTTGATCCCCGATCTTGCCACGGCGATGAATCTAAAGAGCGATCAGCGCGGCGCGTTGATCGACAGCGTGACAACCGGCAGCCCGGCTGAGAAAGCTGGACTACAAGGCAGCACCAAGCAAGTGACGATCAATGGACGACAAGCGCCGATCGGTGGCGATGTCATTACGGCGATCGACAATCAGCCCGTGAAGGTCTTCAGCGATATCGTGGCTTACCTCGCCCGATCGACTTCAGTGGATCAAACCGTGACTCTGACGATCCTGCGTAACGGTCAAGAGCAATCCATCAAACTCACGCTCGCCGCACGACCCAAGTCCGTCTCGCAAGCCCTGCCCCAATCGAATGGCAACAACATTCCTTCGATTCCATCGATACCGTCAGTTCCATCTGCGCCGACGAGCGATCGACCGTGGCTGGGCATTTCGGGACTGACATTGTCCTCTGATCTCGCTACGGCGATGAATTTGTCGGCGAATCAGTCAGGCGTGTTGATCGAACAAGTCCAGCCGGGAAGTCCCGCCGCAGCCGCTGGATTGGTGAGCAGTTCCAAATCGGTGACGATTGGCGGACAAAGTGTGTTCGTTGGCGGCGATGTCATCACCGCGATCGATCAGCAGCCGATCACGGCGATGCAGGATTTACAAATGATGATCCTACAAGACAGTGTGAATCAGAAAGTCACACTCTCGATCTTGCGTGACGGCAAGCCGATGGACGTCTCGGTCACACTCGCCGCGCGACCGGCAGCGCTGCCGTAAGACAAACGCAAATTCTACCGAAGTAAAAGTAAAGCCCGATCGTTTTGAAACGATCGGGCTTCTTGTTGCGAACTGCATCCCTGCATTGACGACGCGCCGCACCGGTTCTATACTCATTCCAGCCAAAATACTTAGCTTGGCTCGGAGATGATACGAGAACCTATTTAACCGGAGCGAGTGTATAATTACCTTACGAGGTGGGCGATGACTAATTTAGAGCAATCCATCATCAATGAAATTTCTACACTGCCGGACGCCCGGTTGAATGACGTGCTGGCTTTTGTGCGTTTTCTGAAAGTCAGTCTGTACGATCCAGAAAAAACCCGAAGCGATTTTAAGGCAGCGCTACAAGATGCGCGTGCCACCGCCAGCGAAAACAATATTAGTCAGGCGGACATCGAGGCTGAGACACGAGCCGTACGGGCTGGCCAATGAACCGTGTGGTGATCGATACCAACATCCTGGTATCGAGCGCGCTAGGCGGCGCGTTGGAAACCATCCTGGATAAATGGGCCGATGGCGCATTCACCCTGATTGTGACCAGCGACATTCTGGCTGAATATTTGATGGTCCTCCAGCGACCTAAATTCAAACTGAAGCAAGAGACGCTGGACAGGATCACCCGCTACTTGTATCAATTTGCAGAATTCGTTGTACCCCAAGAATCGTTCCAAGTTATTGAAGCCGACCCCACCGATAATAAATTTCTAGGAGCCGCGGTCGCTGCACAGGCTGATGCGGTCGTCAGCGGCGATCGACATCTGTTAGACCTCCAAGAATTTCGCGCGATCCGCATTATTACGGCGCGTGAGTTTATCGATGAATTGAAGAACGCTTGAACTTCGCTGTCCCATAATCTCGAACCCCGGCCCTTTGACTATGAAGAAGACAACTAAATCGCAAAAAACAATCAAAGAGTTACGCCCAGAGTATCGCTTCGACTATAGCAAGTCGAAGCCCAATCGCTTTGCCGGGAAAGTGGAGGATGATGCGCTTGTCGTCGTTCTCGATCCCGATGTCGCAGAAGTTTTTACCTCATCAGAAGCAGTGAATACTGCATTGCGCGCGCTAATAGCCGTGATACCGAATAAGTTGCAATCCAAGAACACACGCAAATAGGCGACCTTGGATTGTTGTGGAAATTATAAAGCCCGATCGCTTGAAGACGATCGGGCTTTTATGTTTGGACCAACTCGCAAGCCGCGACTGGCGACGTTGCCGTAAAAACAACAGCCCCGACGGGTTTTGGAAACCCGTCGGGGCTTGCGTGATTCATCATCGTCAGGCTATCGATAAACGGCAATACTCGCCTTTACAACTGCCGCAATTGCTTTTGCAGCGCGGGCCGCCGTTTATATTTCTCTTTCGTCTTATCCAGGTAGGCCTGCCACTCTGGCAGTTGACCCAGCTGTTTGTAAGCCTTCTTGGCTTTCTTCAACCAATTGGCCGCGATCGGATAATTCTGGCTCTTCACTTCGATCATCAACCGCTCTGCCTGCTTGAGACTCATCTGCACGACCCACTGTGGCCGCTGAGTCACGACGGCATCGGCCACAGTCTCCATGACCTGATACGAAACACTGCGCCGCTCGGCAACATCGATCACTCGATCCCATTCCTGCTCGAACAGCAGCACTTCGGCCAGCGGCAACTTATCGTAGAACTTATCGATCAACTTCATGGCCTCAGGCTGCAACTTCGTCCAGCGAGCGGCGGCCAATCGCTTGATCGTCTTATAGCTGTCCAGCGATGGATTTTCAGGCAGTGCGGCGAGCCACGCGTCCAATGCCTGTTTAGTTCTACCCTGCGCTTCTTCGATCGCGCCCAGCCATTCACCCAAACGCGCTTTCGATCCGGACAATTCCAAACCGCGCTCACCGATCGCTATCGATTCGGCGATGTGCTTGGCCGATCGCAGCCGCTCTGCCATTTGGTGCGCTTCTTCCGATGAGGCTAGATGTTTGAGCGCATACTTTAAGGCTTCTGGCACGCGATCGAGATCGCACAGCTTCAACGCATAGCGCAGGTGACGCTGCGTCTGTTTGGCTAGTGCCAGATATTCATCCGTGCGGCCCTGTCGATCGAGCACGTTGAGCTTCGCTTCGATTAGATCAGTGCCATAATCATATGGCCGCCCGGCGTTATCATCAGCGTCCCATTCATCATCAAAATCCTCTTCGCCCTCATCCTCTTCATCATAATCATCTTCAGCCGCAAATCGAGATCGGCGTGTCTTTAATTTGTCTGGCGTGGCAGACGATTTATCGTCAGCCCAACCGGTTGTGGCCGCGGCGATGGCCAGTTCGAGGCCGCCTTCCATACCGTAATCGTCCAGATACGCGGCCATCTTCTTCAAGCGAGTCACAAGTTTTTCGCGCGCGACTTTGCTCCAATCGATACTCAGGATCGCTTCGGCTAAAGATTGACCCAGCTCGTCGGCGAAGCCGCCCAATTCGCCATCGGAATCGTCAATGAACTCGATGCCATGCCCCGCTTCATCGGCTAGCATCAACAGAATTTCCAACGCAGTTTCTGCATCGCCCACATCGAGGAATTTCATCGCCGAGGTTTGCACATCGCGCAGTTCATTGGCGAGGCCACCCACCTGCCAGTACGCTTCGGACATGCGCATCCCATCGAGGCTGTGCAGGATGCCGGTAATCTGGCGGCGATACACTTCGAGATCGATTTTCTTGCGCTTGGTCTTTTTCGATTTGCTTTTCGATTGAGGAGTTGAGAGGGCCGCTTCAATCCGATCGGACAGCTCAGGCCGATCGTGCATCAGCTCGATCAGCAGCGCGGCCAGATCGTCCCGATCGAGATCGGCTATAAGATCAGCCGGTTCAGCGCGGATCGCAAATTGCTTGGGATGATGAATGTAAGTCAATAGCAGTGCGACCACATGCTTGCAATAACCTTCGAATTCGTAAGGACACGTGCAGTCCGACGAGGCAATACCGCCTTCATCCAATTTGGCATGAACGCTGTAATACGGCGCCGAAGTGCCCGCACACTCTCCGGCCAGAACGTTGCCCTGAATGGTCGTGTTAGAGATTGCTCCGTCGTGATAATAAGCCTGTCCGCGTTGAAAACTTTGCGCGGTTGCGCCCGCGCGGATCATCGATTCAGTGAGTTTGGGAAAAGACATTGCTATTCCTCCATCAACCACGATCTATACGGACAAGCTAGAAAAGTATAGCATAATCTCTGCTGCGGTAGATCAGCAGCCAATCACGTCGATGCAAGATTTACAAATGATGATCTTACAAGACAACGTGAATCAGAAAGTGACGCTATCGATCTTGCGTGACGGCAAGTCGATGGATGTCTCAGTCACGCTCGCCGCGCGACCAGCATCGGTGCCGTAATAAAAGTAGACCCGACGGGTTTTGAAAACCCGTCGGGTCTTTTTTTTTGATAATCGTTGGGCGTGTTATACTCGTTACATGAAGAAAACGAATAAACGCCGAAAGGTTGCAGATGAACTACGCGCCGAATATCGCTTCGACTACAGCAAGTCAAAGCCAAATCGATTTGCGACGAAAGTTGGTTCGCGCCGACAACGCCGGATGATGAATAATCCGGCTACAAATAACAAAGCCGAGTAAACTCGGCTCACTTTAACAGTCGGCTTTAACCGACTTTATAAACTTTAGCCCGAAGTTTCAACTTCGAGCGTTTTCGTCCTCACTCGCATCAATCCCAATTCGCCGCCCAGTCAGCCGGCCCATCTAAGGAACTGTAAAACAATAACTTCCGATTTTCGGTTAACGAGCAGAACTCACTTGGACATTGGTTTGATCGTGTAGTTCCACTGGGGTAATGTTTCATGCTTGATCAGGTTGAGCGCCATCATCTGCTCGTCGGACACTTTGATTTTCGTGTCGTACTGGGTGTTTGTCAAAGCCGCCTTCACGGTCAAGCCGTTTTTGGTAGTTGTCGCATTCAAGAATTGGAGCATTTTCTCGTAACTGGTCAACGGTTCACCCGCCCAATTCGCACTGATCGGACTGAAGAGTCGATGCTCAACCCAATTCCATTTCGAAGCACCCGTCGGATAATGGCAGACCGTCACGCTCAAGCCGGTGGGATTCACCCAGTAGTGTTGCAAGGCATACTTCCACAGGCGTGGGCGATACCCATTGCTCCCGCCGCCGTCGGCCAAGATCAACACGGCGGGCACGCCCGGGTAGTCCAAGGGACCCGCCGTGTGCCACCACCACTTAATGGCATCCACCGCAAATTCGGCGGTGTCGGCCGAGGTCCCGACGTACACAAACCCGGCATTCTGCTGCGAATCATAGAGGCCATACGGAATGGCGATGCCTTTGGCCAGCGAGCGAAAATCATAGATATTGACCCGATGGGGGTCTCGACACCAAATTGTCCCGGCATTTTTGAACGGGCCAATCAACTCGCGTTTCTTGGTGTCGACCGAGATCACCGGCCAGCCCCGCTTGAAAAAGGCCTGTTTTTGGGCTTGCAAGTATTCGAACTGCTCATCCCGATCCGGACTCGACACGCCCAACGCTTTGTGATTGACCTTGCGCGAGTAATCCAAGCTGGCGAGCAGTCGCGCCACAGTCGGCGGACTCACCGGATGGGCAGTGTTCAGGGCGGTGCTCAAGCCGCGCAAACTCTTGTGTTTCCATTTGAGCCGACTACACGGATCGCCGGCCGTGTCCTCTTCCACAAGGTGTTCCAGCGCCGTCAGGATTGTCGGGTCTTTTTTTCAACGCGCAGCCGCCCAGCCCCAGCGGTGCGGACACGGTCACTCGCCTCCGCTTGTCCTAATTCCTGTCGGCCTTTAGCGATTGTATCAACACTTAAACCGGTGATGAGCGAGAGCTGGCGGTCACCACCATGCCCTAACTTCTGGGATTCGAAGCCGACGTAAAGTCGCTGCTGACGCTCATCCAGCGTACTCACCAGAAAATTCATCTGCTGATGCAGGTCTTTGGTTGGATGGGATCCACGTCGCCGACACTCTGGACATTGACAGCGATGCACGGGCCGCTTTTGCATAATCGTCACCCCGTTGAAATACGAGTGGCGAGCATTATACTCATTTTGCTGGCTTGGTGTGGACTCCACCTCAACCTGCATTCGCTGTTCACATACTCGCGATCTCAATTGTATCTTGGGCAGACCAACAAACCAAAATCGGAAGTTATTTTTTTACAGCTCCTAAGTGGCGCGACGGGTGGTGCGATCCTCGGTTCGCCCAACCCCGCCGTGTTGACCATTGTGGACAACGAGCCGCCCCCGCCCTTGGTTTGTGGTTCAGGTGTACCCGGCCCGTGGGTGCTGCGCAACTATCTGCCGATACCGATCTACGGCGCGGGCGTCGGTAATGACGGCACCTACGCCTATGCCGTCGGCGGTTATAGCATCCAGACCGGCAGTGATGTCACTCAGACCACCCGCTACAATCCAATGACCAATGTTTGGTCCCCGTTAGCGCCAGTGCCCGATGCCGTTTCTATGGCCTCGGCGGTCTACGCCCCGATCAACAACAAGCTATATGTCTTTGGCGGCGAGCTGATCGCGACGAACCAAGTCTTTAGCACGACGCGCATCTATGATGTCGGCGGCAACAGCTGGTCGACCGGTGCACCGCTGCCAGACCTGCGCGCCTTCATGGCGGCAGGCTACTACAACGGCAAAATCTATCTCG